>DAOQBX010000011.1:0-11520 GCA_035340155.1 Anaerolineales bacterium
CCGCCTGTGCCGACTGCATCATCTCCTTCCGTAACAAGGGCGGCTTTAGCACTGTGTTGCCGGGCAAACCGGGCAATCTTCAGGTCAAGGGTGTGGTTGAAATTCAGGTAGTGGCTGGCGCCGCTGCCGCGCCCGCCAACCCGGCTCTGATCCTCGCAACCACCACCTCCACCCAGGATTCCGGCTTGCTCGATGTGCTCATCCCGCTGTTCCAGGAACAGAGCGGTTACACTGTGCAGACTGTCGCTGTCGGTTCGGGTGAAGCGATGAAGATGGGCGAAGAAGGCAATGCCGATGTGCTGCTCGTGCATGCGCCCGCCTCCGAAAAAACCTTCATGGAAGCCGGCAATGGCACTGACCGTTTCCTCGTCATGCATAATGACTTCATCATCGTCGGCCCCGCTGCTGACCCGGCCGGTATCAAAGGCATGACCGTCGCCACCGACGCGTTCAAAGCCATCTTCAATGCAGGCGCAAATTTTGTCACCCGCGGCGACGACTCCGGCACGCACAAGAAAGAACTCGCGCTCTGGAAATCTGCCGGACTCGACCCAGCTGGCCAGGCATGGTATACAGAAACCGGTCAGGGCATGGGCGCTTCCATGACCGTCGCATCGGAAACGGAATCCTACATCCTTACCGATCGCGCCACCTATCTTGCCAACAAGGACAACTACCAGCTTGAGATCTTGGTCGAAGGCGACAAGAGCCTGTTGAACGTCTACCATGTCATCACCGTCAACCAGACCAAGTGGCCCAAGGTCAACTATGAAGGCGCGCTCGCTTTCGCCAACTTCATGATCGACCCTGCTACACAAGAAGTTATCAGTCAGTTCGGCGCCGACAAATTCGGCCAGCCGCTCTTCTTCCCCGATGCGGATAAAACCGACGCCGACCTCGGTTTGAATTAAAATCATCTATGTAGGGGCGAGGTACTCTCGCCCCTACATTCTTATGAACATCGAAATCTTTCAAATCACCCTGCTCTCCCTTCAAATCTCAGCCCTGGCAACCGGGCTGAGTTTGATTATCGGCTTGCCGTTTGGCACGCTGCTTGCCTTGGGCAAATTTCCCGGGCGTTCTTTTTTGCTGAGCATCGTCAATACCGGCATGGGACTTCCCCCCGTGGTCGTCGGCTTGTTCGTGGCGATGATGTTATGGCGTTCCGGTCCGTTGGGAGATTTGCGGCTGATCTATACTCCCACCGCCATCATCATCGCCCAGGTTGTGATCTCCTTCCCGGTGGTGACCGGCTTAACCGCCGCCGCGCTTCAAGCCCTCGACCCGAGACTGATTCTGCAACTCTATGGGCTTGGTGCATCCCGAATCCAAATGATCTGGATGCTGTGGCTTGAGGCACGCCTGCCATTGCTCGCAGCGTTGATGGCTGGTTTCGGATCGGTCATCTCGGAAGTGGGCGCATCCATGATGGTGGGCGGGAACATCCGCTACCAAACACGCGTACTCACAACTGCCATCGTCCTCGAAACCAGCAAAGGGGATTTTGACAAAGCCATTGGGCTGGCTGTCCTTTTACTTGTGATCACATTCCTTATCAACTGGGCGCTGACATGGATCCAGCAAAGGGGTGTGCGCAAATGACCCCGTTGGTTCAGATCCAAGATCTGTTGGTAAAACGCGGCGATCATCCCGCTTTGCAATTGGAACACCTGGCAATCCAAAACGGAGAAGTGCTGGCGGTCGTCGGTCCGAATGGCGCAGGCAAAAGTACATTGCTCTTGACGCTGGCGCGTTTGCTCAAGCCCGAGCGTGGCGAAATTCAATTCAACGGCACGCAGGCTTCGGCGGAGTCAGATACGGTGTACCGGCGTCGCATCGCGCTCGTGATGCAGGATCCGCTTTTGTTTGATACCACCGTCTTCGAGAACATCGCATCCGGTTTGAAGTTTCGTGGAATTCATAAAGATGAAATTCGGAGCAAGGTTCCGCTTTGGCTGGAACGGCTGGGTGTGGGTCACTTGGCGAAACGGCGCGCCAACCAACTTTCCGGCGGCGAAGCGCAGCGCGTCAGCCTGGCGCGGGCGTTGATCCTTGAACCGCAGTTGCTTCTGCTCGATGAACCCTTCTCCGCGCTCGACCCGCCCACCCGCAGCCGCCTGCTGGATGATCTTGGCTTGTTGTTGAAAGAGACATCAACAACGACTGTTTTCGTCACGCATGACCTGCCCGAAGCTGCGCAACTCGCTGCACGCATCGCGGTCATCATTGGCAATCGCTTGCGACAGGTCAGCAGCCCGAATGAGGTCTTCAACTCTCCAGCCGATGAAGATGTTGCGCGATTTGTGAATCACAAGCACCCGAACAACCAAAAATCGATGGATCATCCAACGTCATAATGTTGTTCAGGTACAAGCAGGTAAAATAATCTCCATTTGTTTTTCACAAAAAAGGAGAGCGACATGCAATACATTATTGGAATTGACGACACCGACAATTTGGAATCACGCGGTACCGGTCACCTTGCGCGTGACATGGCGGCGGCGCTGGCAAAGGATTTTCACATCCATGGCATTGTGCGCCATCAGTTGCTGGAAGACCCGCGTGTGCCGAAAACATCCCACAACAGCAGCGCTTCGATTCTCTTCGAAGGGAATCCCTATCCGCTGGAGGAACTTGCTGCCTTCGCGAAAAAATTGATGTTCGATGATTACCAGCAAGGCAGTGACCCTGGCTTGTGCATCGCGACAAATGTCCCTGCCGAGATCGTGGAGTACGGTCAACGTGCCCGGCGCGAATTTGTCTATCAGGATGAGCCGCGCAAACTGGCTGCCGCGCATGGAATTTATCTCGAAGGCTTGGGCGGCACGCAGGATGGAGTCATCGGCGCGCTCGCCGCGGTGGGACTGGCTCAATCTGGGAATGATGGTCGTTATGTTTTGCTCGGTTCCATCCGCGACTTGAAAGGGTTGCAGCCCATCTCGACTGTGCTTGCCGCTGGAATTTCCGCCGTGCAAACGATGGACGGTCAAGCCGTCAGCGAAGGCTTGGTGCTCGCGGATAAACTCCGACCCGCCCGGCGCAACAGCCAGCCGATCTTGTTCGTCGAAAAACAGGAAGACCACTGGCTACCGTTGAAGTTGAATTGAAAAGGACTCCGCAAGTTCTACTTGCGGTTTTCCAGAAGTAGAACTTCTGGACTCCTTTTAAGAAATTCGCGTGAATTAGCGTAGATTAGCGGACGTTTTTTACAAATGCTTCGAGCCAATCAAATCGCATTTCGCTACCCACAAGAAGGCCATGGCTTAACTCCCGTTTCGCTGAATGTCGAGCCGGGCAGGATCACGCTTGTCACCGGTCCCTCTGGCTGCGGTAAGAGCACACTGGCACGCTGCCTGATGGGCTTGATCCCTCACCTGTATCACGGCGAGATCTCCGGCGAAGTCTGGCTCAACGGCTACCGCACCGACGAAGTTCCAATGTGGCAACTGGCAGAGAAAGCGGGCATGGTCTTTCAAAACCCTGCTGCGCAAATGCTTGCCCCCACCGTGGAAGATGAGATCATCTTCGGTTTGGAGAATCTCGGCTTGGCGCACGATGAGATCACAACCCGCCTCGAAACCGCGCTGAAAGATTTCAACCTCGCCCACATGCGACACCGCAACCCGCAGACTCTTTCCGGCGGCGAACAGCAGCGGCTTGCGCTTGCCGCCATCCTCGCCCGCCAGCCAGACGCGTTGATTCTCGATGAACCGCTCTCCATGCTCGATACCACCGCCGCCACCGAGTTGATCGCCTATCTCCAAAAATTCGCCGCGGACGGCAAAGCGCTCGTGATGTTCGAGCATCGTCACGAATATCTCGACGGCTTGCCGGAACTGCATCACGTTGCGTTGGATGGCAAGGAAAGGGAAACAGAATTTCCATCCGCGAATTTGTCAGCGAGAGAAACATTCAAATTAAACATCGACCAACTCCACGTCCAGTTGGGGAAGCGTGAGGTCATCCAGAATCTCGATCTCGAAATGCACAGCGGACAGATCGTCGCCATCGTTGGGCGCAACGGCGTCGGGAAGACGACCTTGCTGCGTTCGCTTGCCGGTCTGCAAAAACATGGCGGCAGTGTCAAGGTCAGCACAGCGCATGGCGATGAAACTCCGAACTTCGGCATCGCATTTCAAAACCCCGATCTGCAAATGTTCAACGCCAGCGTGCGCGAAGAAATGCTCTATCGTCTCCCCAATCCCGATCTACATTATTTCCGTTGGCTGATATCCGCGCTTGGCTTGGAGCGTTACGAAAACACGCCGCCGCTTTTGCTCAGCGAAGGCGAGAAGAAACGCGTCGCGCTCGGCTTGGTGCTCATGCGTCAACCCGCACACGGTTTGCTTTTGGATGAACCCTCGCTCGGGCAGGATCAACTTCACAAAACGATTTTGATGCGACTTCTGCGGACTCTGGCGGACGCGGGTCAACTGGTGGTGATGACCACGCATGATCTCACCCTCGCCTCTCACGCGGACCGGTTGATTCTCCTCGGACCCGGGGGCGAAGTCATCGCTGACGGTTTGTCCGACGCGGTCTTGAACGACTCAGCCGCGTGGCAAAAATCCGGCATCCTTCTTCCCGATTGGTTCCTGCGCGGACGAACGGAGTCGCGATGAGAGTCAGCCCGGCAGGACGTTCCCGTCAACTCGCGCTGGTCGAAGATTCTCCGCTTCGTCACGCCGACCCGCGCACGAAATTATTCCTCAGCCTTGCCATCTCTTTGGTGGTGATGACCTCCATCGAACGCTTGTTGATCTTCCTTGGTGTGTATGTGCTCTTCCTGCTTTGGGCGCGTTTGTTCATTCCCACTGTGGAGCATATCTGGCGGCTCAAATGGGTCTTGATCCTGCTCTTCTTCCTGGATTGGTGGCTCATCAGCCTTGACCACGCCATGTTGATCTGCCTGCGCCTCATCTTGCTGACTGGTGTCTTCGCCCTCTTTTTCTCCACCACCAACACCCGCGAACTGGGACTAGCACTAGAAAAACTGCGCGTGCCCTATCGTTATGCCTTTAGTTTGAGTCTCGCCTTTCAAAGCCTCGGCTTGCTTGATGATGAATGGCGTGCCATCCGCGAAGCGCAATCATCGCGCGGCGCGCTTCCAAATGTTTCATCGTTCTGGAAGTTCATCACCAACGTCGGCGACCTGATCTCGCTCACCGTCCCTGCCATTGTGCTGACCACCAAACGCGCCTGGGCGATCACCGAAGCCTCCTACGCCCGCGGCTTCGACTCTCCGCATCGCGTCTCGTATCATTCCCTGTCTTTCACCCGGCTGGATCTCCTCCTCATAACCGGGACAATCAACCTGCTCATTCTTTTATTTTGGAGATGGTAATGGATCAGAAAAAACGCATCCTCATTGCTGGAATTATTCTCGTTGTGATCCTCGGCATTGTACTCGGCGTCGATTTTCTCCAGCGGCAACAAGCCACGAAAGAAGCGCCCGCCGACATGCCCCCCGGTTCGATTCCCATCTTTGTCGATGGTGGTTTCGTCGCCAGTTTTGTACCCGATGACCTGAGCCAACTCCCCGCCGCCAGTTTTGTCGATGCGGAAGAAGGCAAGACTCAAGACGGCTGGCTGCTGCGTGATGTGCTGTTGCTTTATCTTGGCGAAGACAACTTGCAAGACGAAACTCAAGTTACAGTTTCCAGTTCGAGTCGGGAGAAATCGAGATCTCTTAGTTGGGCTGAAATCGATCAACAAGAGAACATGGTTATGTTCGACCTCTCCGGGCGCGGCACCCTCAAACTGGTATCCACCCTCCCCGGCTTCGACATCCGCGATTCGTGGATCCAGGATGTAGATAAGATCGAGATCACTTCTCCATAGATTAAAGGTACATATGAAACAACGCTATTTTTCCACCTTCCAATTGATCCTGCTCGCCCTGTTTTCCGCGCTTGTCATCGTCGCCAAGATCGCGCTGCGCACGCCCTTGCAGTTATCGGGTCACTCCGGCATTTTTTGGATGGCGATCATCATCGTCGGCGCGCGCGTCGTCCCGAAACTGGGAGCCTCCTCCATTATCGGCGTGACCTCCGGTATTCTGGCGAGCTTCCTCGGCTTGGGTGACTTCGGCGCATTGAACACCTTCCTCTCCTACGCCATGGTCGGCGTTGGTTCAGACCTGATGTTATGGCTCTTGCGAAGCGATACCGAGAATTTGGTTGTGGCGATCATCGTTGGTATCTTCGGTCACCTCGGCAAATTCCTCACCAAGTGGCTGTTCGGCGTTATCACCGGAGCGCCCATCGGATTTGTCGCATTGGGCTTGCTGCAAGCCTTCCTGAGTTATGTCATCTTTGGTGCATTGGGCGGATTGCTCGGCTGGCTGACCCTCAAAGCCCTCAAGCGTGCTGGTTTCTTCGCCTACATGGCAGAGAAGCGCTGATGTGTCCTTCTTACACACATTATCGTTTCTTCATGAATATTGTGAAAATCCCCTTTTAACGGCATACACCGCGCAATGCGCGGTGCAGCCATTAGACCAACTCAGAGGGAGGAGAGAGAGTTTGGAGGAGCAACTTGCGGTTGCTCGTTTAAACTAGGTTGAGATCAGGGTTCGTTCCGCACAGATTACAGGAGGGTTTCTCCACAAGGTTGCATTCAAGCGAATGCGAACAACGGTGTGCGACAACTCTGGGAGGCTGTTCCGGGAGGATGTCTGCCGGGTAGATCACCTGGCTTTCGATCTCGACTTCCTGCCCCACATGCTCGCAATATTTGACCTTTTCAACTTGCCAAACTTTTTCGGCCATGTGTGCCTCCTTACTCTGATGTTCGTAGTTTATTTGAAAAGTTTGTTCTCAACCAGTGACAGGCGTCACAATCTCCCATGACAAACCGCCTATTATAGATATGATAAGTCCTTATTTCTTTGCAAGAATGTAAAGACTGCCGTTATCGCTGGAAAATAATACTTCACCGGACTCGTTCTGGCCAAAGGAGGTGATAGTCACCCCCGCATCGAACAGGACTTGAGACTGCGGCTGTTCATTGGCCGTCAGCACGCCGGAAATTTTTCCGGAACAATAATCCCCAAAAAAGTATATGCCATTCCATTCCGGTAGTGAACCGCGATAAACATACCCACCTGTAACCGAACAACCGAATTCATGGCTATATTCCGTCACTGGAAGCAGCAATCCGGGCTGTGGATCGCCGTCATGGCCGTGCGTACCTTCCATGACGCTCCAGCCAAAATTGGCGCCGCCGGGCGAACCGGCCGGAAGGAAATCAATCTCCTCCCAAGCGTTCTGTCCCACATCCCCGATCCATAGATCCCCGGTAAAGGAGTCAAAGGAGAAACGCCAGGGATTCCGCAAGCCGTATGCCCAAACCTCATTCCCAAACGGGTTATCAGCGGGGATGGAATAAGGATCGCCGTTGTTCACATCAATGCGCAGTATCTTCCCAAGCATCGAGCCGGTATCCTGTCCATTCTTGAAAGGGTCACCCGCTGCCCCCCCATCTCCGAGGCCAAGGTAGAGATAACCATCCGGTCCAAAGACCACGGCTCCGCCGTTATGGTTCGGAAAGGGCTGGTTAACCACCATCAATACTTTTTCGCTGGCCGAATCAGCTGTATCGCCATTGGCTTGAAAACGCGAGATGCGGGTATTGCCGCCCTGCCCGGTGTAATTGACGTAGAAGTAGCCGTTATTCGCGAAGTCAGGGTGGAAAGCCAGGCCCAACAATCCCATCTCGTTGCTGTTGTCATTCACGCGATCATCAATGTTTAGAAAAGGTTGTTGAAGGATCAGTCCATCTTTATAGATACGGATCGCTCCGTACTTCTCGATAATAAATAACCTTCCACTGCCATCGCGGGCAGATTGAATATCCACCGGGCGACTGAGGCCGGTGGCAAAAAGCCGCCATTCGTATTGGTCTGGGTCAGGAAATTGGTGTGCAAATGTGGGCGTTTCTGTAGGCAGGGCCGTGGCAGGTTCAAACGTCGGCGAAGGAAGAGATTGAGTATTAGGGACTGTAGTTGTCGGCAGGGAAAGAGGCGCAACTGTCGTTTGTGTAGCAGCAACAGGGACGGAAAATCCCCCACAAGCCAGCATGGGCAATATCAATAAAATTAACAGTCGTTTCATTTGCCGTCGATCAGTCTTTGATCTCGGTGGCTTCCGCATCCACAACATCATCTGAAGAAGGAGTTGGTTTCCCGGCGAGCGCTTTCATGTGTTCGGCCACCACCTCAGGCGGACAAAGTTCGGTGAAGATATAGGAACCCAGCCAGAGCAGAGCCGCGTCGTCGACCGCGCCGATGATGGGCAGGGAAACGGCATCGATGGGCGAGATCAAATAGATCAGCGTGCCAATGGGGATGATCTTGGCAAAAACACTTACGCGCGAATCGCTCATCAGGCGATAGATCAACTTCAATTGGTTGAGAATGTTACGAACCACGCCACCCTGCTGGGCAATGACAATATCGGATGTTTTTTTCTCGTTCATAAGAGTCTCCTTCTGTTTGGTCGGTTCATTATATTCGGATTCATTCTGCGGTATTTTTTCGAGTCAAGCCTCAATGAGGCACAAACTTATATACGCAATCCCATAAAAATAGGTGCGGTTCTGCTGCAACTTTTTTTCCTGTGCCGCATCCAATCAATATAACACTTTTGGAGGACCTTTCTCATGGATATGATCATTGATTTCCCCGGCGGGCTGCAAGTGGACGCCCATTATCGCGGACATACATTCAAGACCGACCAGCCCCCTGCAGATTCTGCACCAATGCCGTTCGAACTCTTCCTGGCTTCCATCGGCACCTGCGCGGGCATCTACGTGCTGGGCTTCTGCCGCCAGCGCAACCTGCCCACTGAAGGCATTCGCATTATCCAGCGCAATCATCCGAACATGATGACCGGCATGATGGACCACATCGAACTTGAGATCCAGGTGCCGCCCACCTTCCCCGAACAGTATCATGCCGCGCTCGTCCGCTCAGCTGAATTGTGCAAGGTCAAGAAGACATTGGAAAATCCACCGACCTTCGATGTTTCTACCAAGGTAGTGGAAGCCGCCTAAATCACGCCCGCGAGAGATTGCCTCTCGCGGTTTTTTTATAAAACGCTAACTAAATAACACATCAGGCGATAGTACAATTTCTGCATGCCCTATCTGATCGACGGTCATAACCTGATCCCCAAATTGGGATTGCGCCTCGATGAACCTGACGATGAAATGGAACTGGTTCACCTGTTGCAGGAATTCGCGCGCCTGAAACGCCAACAAGTGGAAGTTTATTTTGATGGCGCACCAGCGGGTCAGGCCGGGACCCGGAAACTGGGCACCATTAAAGCGCATTTTATTCCGCTTGGGCAGACGGCTGATTCCGCCATGCGCAAGCGGTTGAACAGCATGGGGAAGACCGCCAAAGAATGGATGGTCGTCTCATCGGATAGAGAGGTGCAAAGAGCGGCGCGGGTGAACCAGGCTGGAGTTGTTTCTTCGGAGGAATTTGTCGGTCAGATACGAAGCGCTCTGACAGCCTCCACCCGTGAAGGCGGGGTTGAGAAGAAAATATCCGCACAGGAGGTTGAAGACTGGCTCAGGCTTTTTAGCGAGGGGAAGGACTAGCCTCTGTATTTCTTATATATTTTTAATGAAAATCGGATAAATAAGGTGTATATTATCCGTAACGACACCTGCCCTCCCTTTTATTGGTATCTTGGTGTCCCCCGCCGTACCGACCAGCATGTCCCCCCCATGCTGGCGGGCGGCGGATTTATTTTGGGGAATATGACAAATGGTCTTGAACCGCCTTTTTAGATTCACTATAATTATCGTATCGTTTTTCATCCGTTCGATTCAGTTTGGATGATCTTTTTGCACTTCTTCTATTCTTGAAAATTGGATCCAGAAAGGCGGGCTATGTATATCAAGGGTTTTCGACAAAAACACAAATGGAACTACTATATCCGATGGGGGTTTGTTCTTCTATCCCTGGCTGGGTTGGTGGGGTGTTCTCTTGAGCCAATGAATGTGGAACAGAATTATCCGCCGTGTCAGCCAAATCAAGATAACGCAAACATTTATAAAAATCCCACGCCGCATCCCTTAGTCAGTTCGATTTACCAATCCTACAGTCTTGCCTCTTCGAATCCCGCCAGTACGCCCCAAATTCCCGTTTCAGGCCAAGATACCCTGCGGAGTTTTGCCCTTACCTTCCTTATTGAAGAGGTAAAACGGTGGTCTAATGTGAAAGTCATCAAACTGGATGATTTTAGCGATGCCTATATTAGAATCACTTTCCTCAACCCGGATTTGATGCAAGCCATTTACTTGAATGAAAAATTGAAACAGGCTGGCATTGTCTCTGAATTTGAGAAGCAGGTCAGTGATGCTGTCAACAAGATTTCATTAAGAAATGAACTCCTTTTCCTAGTAACGATTTCTTTTTATAACCGCTACCCATCCCAACCTACCAGACATCACTTGGATATTGATGTCAGCAATCTAAAGTTAACTAATACAGAGAACCTACCAGTTTCGCCTTTACATGATGACCATAATCTAGATGAACTTATCGATTCTACGCAAGGAGCAATATCTGGATTGATTGGTTATCCGCTTGGACTACAAGTTGACAAAGATTGTATATGGGTACTTAATCCTCAATTCAACACCAATATTGTGATTGTTATGCAATCGTTATTGATTGATACCAATGAAAAAGAAACCTACACATGGACAATCCCTTATATGCCGTTGATTGATGCAGGAAATGATCTTAAATTATCAGACCCCGTTACTCTACAAACTAATGATCTTGGTATTTTTTTCCCAATTACAACGCCACCAACAAATATAGAACTAAGTGTAGAGAGTGAAGTCTTTTGGAGAGATTATGCAAGGTTTGTGTGGGGATACCTTACTTTGGATGGCAAGTAGAAAACAGGTTTACCGGACATCGAAATATAACGGGTCGTATAATTAATGAATGAAAACCGTTTACACCTTCGTCCCGTCGTCCGGGCATAAATATCCCGATCACCCTGAAAGGCCGGGCAGGTTGACCCTGCTTGAGCCGCGGTTGGATTCCTTCAATGCAGAGAGGATCGAGCCTGAACGTGCAACAGAGGAGGAAGTGGCACGCGTCCACCAGCCGAAGATGATCCGTGCTGTTGAGCAAGCCTGTCAGGATGGGCCAGGCATCATTGATTACGCTCCCACATACGTGACCCGATCTTCCTTTGAAGATGCCATGCTTGCCGCGGGCGGGGTGATGACCTGCGCACGGGCGGTGATGAACGGACAGGCAAAGAACGCCTTCGCACTCGTCCGCCCGCCGGGGCACCATGCCGAACCGCACCGCGCCATGGGATTTTGTCTCTTTAACAACATTGCCATCGCCGCACAGGATGCGCTGACACGCGGCATGAAGCGGGTGATGGTGATCGACTACGATGCACATCATGGCAACGGCACGCAAGCCGCCTTCCTGAACGACGAACGCGCGGGGTTCGTCTCGAGCCATCAGTGGGGAATCTA
>DAOQBX010000012.1:0-11487 GCA_035340155.1 Anaerolineales bacterium
CCAAAGATTAAGAAAATAATCACATGGACAGAGACGATTGCAGGCAGGTATACTTCGCCAATCTTTTAGAAATTCACCTGCAATCCAACTCGAGGAGAAACCATGTCCAACCGGGATTCTGTTCCTACATCTAAATTTGCCATGTTCTGGTCGCTCACCAAACCCTCGCAATCAGGCCTTCTGCTTGCCACGGGTCTGGCGGGTTATATGAGTGCGCGCTGCCCTGTCTTCAATATCTCTACAATTATTGGTCTTTCCATCAGCCTCTTCCTTGCCATTGCGGGCAGCACCCTGCTCAACATGTGGTGGGACCGCGATATCGACGCCAAAATGGGGCGCACCCAAAAACGCGTCACCTCCAAAGGTCTCGTCTCTGATAAAGAAGTATTGATGGTCGGTGTACTTATCTCCGTCATCGGCATCGGCTGGGCATTGGCAATGGACTGGCTGTACGGCGCCGTCGTCTTCGCTGGTTGGTTCTTCGATGTGATCGTGTACAGCATGTGGCTCAAGCGCCGCACCTGCTGGAGCATCGTTTGGGGCGGCATCTCTGGCGCCATGCCCATCCTCGCAGGTCGCGTGCTCGGTCTCGAATCCATCGACTGGATCGGCCTCATGCTCGCGTTGGGCGTGCTGCTTTGGATCCCCACCCACACCCTCACCTTCAGCATGAAATTCCAAAAAGACTACGCAGATGCAGGCGTGCCCACATTCCCATCCACCTATGGTTTAGACGTCACGCGCTTCACCATCGCCTTCTCGTCTGTCCTCGCCGCCGCCGCCATGGTCGCTGCAGGCGTTGGCATCGGCATGGACTGGGGCTTCCTGCGCCTGCTCGGCGTACTTTCCGCGGGTCTCTTCATGCTCGCCGCCTCCATGACCTTCAAACCCACCGAACGCGTTAACTTCGGTCTGTTCAAATACGCGTCCGTGTACATGCTCGCCGCGATGATCTTGGTTGTGCTCGAGGTCATTTAGTAAGTCACGCTTCAAGCGTGACCTACAGAGAACGCAATGAAACTCTCTTCCCTCGACCGCACTCTCTTACTCCTCACCGTCCTGCTCGCCTCCTATCAAGTCTCGGCAGGCATAGATGACTTCGACACTCTGCCCATCATCGCCTACACAATCGCCTTTGGCGTGATTCTCGTAGCGGCATTGCTCATCTTCATTTTGGGGATGGAGGTGCTGGACTCGCCCATCGTGGTCATCGTCTCCACCATCATTCCGCTGAGTTTGGCAGTTGGCTTAGCCTGGCAGCACCTCGCCTCCTGGCGCACCTCATACCTGGTCTTCGCCATCATCGGTTTCCTTGCTGTGACATTAACCCGCTCGATCCCCATGCCGGGAAAGATTCCCACCATCGTCCTCGCCGTCACGCATGGGATCGCCGGTCTCACCATCTTCCTGCTGCCTATCATCATCTCCATGCAAGGACAGGTCAAACCGCTCTTCTCCCTCGTCGGCATTGGTGGCGCATTGATCGGCTTAGGCGGTCTGCTGCTCTCCTTCCTCAAAACAGGCAGACCCATCCTCTCTAGAGACACGATCATGAAGTTGTTCCCCATCCTGCTGCTGTTGACTACCGCTTTCTTCGTGGCAGGGTTCAAGTTCGGATAAGAAAGTATCCCGTCATTGCGAGGAGGGCGACAGCCCGACGAAGCAATCCCGTTCATTTGAGTAACACCATGTCCATCCTAAACTTCCTCAAATCCATGCGCGGTGAATTGAAAAAGAGCCGCTTCAAGATCTGGTTGCGCGCCTTCCTGCTCGTTCAGTTCTCCGCGATGTTCTGCGTATACTTCGTGCGTGACATTGGCAACGGCTACTACACTTGGAAGACCGTTGCGCTGGTCATTGCCGCTTTCATCCCGATCGGATTCCTCCTCAGCCTCCTCGTCCCCATGCACGCGGATTTGGATTTACGGGCAGTCACCTTCAAACTCGACCGCTTCTATCTCTTCCTGATCTGGTTCCTCGTCATTGCCAAACTCATCATCGGGCGCATCCCCGCCTTCACCCCCGAAGCAGACTTCATCATGTCCGCCATTATCGGCATCATGTTCGGCAGGTTGAGCGGAATAGGCATTAGAGTAAGACAACTAAAAATTCAAAACGGTTTTATTCAGAACAAAAATATTCAGGTCACGCAATGATGCGTGACCTGTTTTTTTCACAAAAGGAGTAACAAATGTCCACCAATAGTTTCTTCGCAAAATTCCTGCGATTCATCGGCATCGTCCTCATGGGGTTGACCGGGGGCTTCACCCTGCTGGGCGGAATTGGCACCACCTGCGCCGCCCTCTTCCCCGCCAAATATGACAGCATGGCAGCACTCGCTCCGTTCCAGTGGCTGTACATCCTGTTCGTGCTCACGGGCATTGCCATTGGTCTCTGGGGCTTGTGGGCAACCATCAAACTCGTGCGCGGAACCTCCGACTCGTACAAGATGAGTATGCAAGCGCTCGTTGCTGGTGTGGTGATCGGCGGAATTCACATCTTCGTGTCGCAAGCATTGCGCGGCAAGTCCATGCCGGTGGATGCGGTGGTGTACACGACTGTCCTCACGCTGGTCATCTTCCTGATCTTCCGCATCCCGTCCATTTGGCAGGGCGTGAACTTTGAGAAAGGCAACACCAAGAGCAATCTGCCAGCAGGCGGAGCATCGGCAATTCTGCTCGGCATGATGACGTTGACCATTCAATACACCATGGGTTCCACCCACACCTGGGGCGGAGTCAACTACGCGGACGCATTCAACACCGCCATGACGCTCACCGGCTTGGGACTTTTACTTTTGGGCGCAGGACTCTTCGTCAGCGGGGCGAAGGCTTGGGAAACAGCAAGCAGGCTTCAAGTTCAGGAAAGAAGCGTGTAGTTCTTCATCAAAAAAATCCCCGTCGTGTTGACGGGGATTTTTTTACTTTTCAATATCGTTCACACTGGCGGGGGCTTTTCGCAATTGTTCTTCCTGTACCATGCGTATACCATTGTTGACCTGGTTGCCGAGTTTGGCGATCTGGTCTTGCAATTGCATCAACGTATCGACTACGTAGTTATCCGCATCGGCACGGACACCCTCAGCCTCAGCGCGGGCCTGGGCCAGGATCTGGTCGGCGCGACGCTGGGCCTCCTGCGTGATCATATCCTTGTGGACAAGTCCATCAGCTTTATCGCGGGCAAGTTGCAGGGTGCGGTTGGCTTCCTCTTGTGCCTGCGCCATGACGCGGTCGCGTTGCGCCACAACCTGTTGCGCCTTCTTCACTTCTTCTGGTATGGCGATGCGCATCTGGTCAATGAGTTCGAGCATGCGGTCTTCATCCACAACGACATTATGTGTGAAGGGCACAGCCTTCGCATCGTTGAAGAGTTCTTCAAGACGGTCGATCAGTTGTAGGATGTCCATGGGCTACTCTCGATTGGAAAACAATTTTGATTAATTCTAGCACATTAATCGCGCAGCGCGTTTGGCAGGGACTGCTCCCCCATTTGGGCGACCTTCTCCTTCAAGGCCCGCTCGACATGTGCAGGCACCATGCTGGAAACGTCGCCGTTAAGAGTGGCGATCTCGCGCACTGTGGAGGATGAAAGGAAGGTATGCTGTTCAGCGGTGATGAGCGCCACGGTCTCGACATGGTCTCCGGCCAGGCGTTGATTGGCCAGCGCCATGCGGAACTCGAACTCAAAGTCGGAGAAGACGCGCAACCCGCGCACGATCACGTGGGCATCTATCTTTCGGGCAAATTCGATGGTCAACCCACTATAGCCGGTGACTTTGATCTTCGGGTTATTCTTGAATGATTCCTCCACCAAAGAGATGCGTTGTTCAGGCGAGAACATCAGGTTCTTCAAGGGCTTGTCGTAGACCGCCATCACTACTTCATCAAATAATTTTGATGCGCGGTTGGCAATGTCCATGTGGCCGTAGTGAATGGGGTCGAACGTACCGGGAAATAAGGCTCTAACCATGTAGTTTTGTGGTCCTTTGGTTTTGTAGTCAGGGTGTCCTTTAGTCTGATTGCCTTGTCGCCTTACAACCAAGCGACTACGAGGCTATCCGGCTAACTGACATCGCTCGTTGTACCCTTCCAGAATCGTTCAAAAGATTCAGCCAACAGGGCATGTTCGGGCTGGGTAAGATAAGGGTCACGCTCGAAAAGGGATTGGGCCTGCTGGCGGGCCTTTTCTATCAACTTCACATCAGTGATGCTCGCCATCTTCAGCGTGGTGGCAAAGCCTGCCTGACGTGTGCCGAGAAATTCGCCGGGGCCGCGCAGTTTAAGGTCAAGGTCGGCAAGTTCAAAACCGTTATTGGTGGTCGCCATGGCCTGCAGGCGTTCATTCTCGGTGGCATCTTCATGGGTGGGGATCAGCAAACAGGTCGAAGCCACAGAACCGCGGCCGACACGTCCGCGCAATTGGTGTAACTGCGCCAGGCCAAAGCGGTCCGCGCCTTCGATCAACATCAACGTGGAGTTGGGCACATCCACGCCCACTTCGATGACCGTGGTGGAAACGAGAATATCGTATTCCTTGTCGCGGAACTTCAGCATGACCTCGTCCTTCTCGCTGGGGCGCATGCGCCCGTGCAGCAGGCCGAGTTTCAGGTCATGGAAGACCTGGTTGGACAGGGTTTCAAAATCATCCACGGCAGCCCGTGCTTCAATGTTTTCGCTCTCGTCGATCAAAGGGTAAACGATAAAAGCCTGGTTGCCATTCTTCACCTGTGAGCGGATCATGGTGTACGCGCGCTCGCGTTCCTGCGGGCGTAGCACATAGGTGGCAATGGGTTGCCTGCCAACTGGCATGACATCCATCACAGAGATGTCGAGGTCGCCGAAAATGGTCAATGCCAGCGAGCGCGGAATGGGTGTGGCCGTCATCACCAGGAGGTGTGGGTCCGTACCTTTGCTACGCAACTCGGCGCGCTGTTCCACGCCGAAGCGATGCTGCTCATCGATGACCACAAATTGCAGATCCTTGAACTGCACATCCGGTTCAATGACCGCATGTGTGCCGATGACGATCTTGATGGAACCTTCCGCCAATCCCTGGCGGATCGCTTCCTTCTCTGCCTCGGGCGTATTCCCCACTAGCAGGCGGATCTCCTCTGGTTGCAAGAAACCCTTTTCACCAACAAGCAGGTTGGTGAAGTTACGGTAATGCTGCTCCGCCAGAATGGAGGTTGGCGCCATGATGGCGGCTTGCGCCCCGTTCATGACCACCATGCTTGCCCCCAGCGCAGCCACCACCGTCTTACCCGAACCGACATCACCTTGAATAAGGCGGTTCATAGGCCTGCCCGAATCCAAATCTTTGCGGATATCGTTAAGCGCTTCCTGCTGTGCAGAGGTCAGTGCAAAAGGCAGGGCCGCCACACGGTCACCCATCCACTCGTCTGCAACGGTGAAATGCCGACCTTCCACAGATTGCCAATCCCGTTTCTGGCGCAGCACTCCCATTTGCAGGAAGAAAATTTCATCAAAGGCCAGGCGTTCGCGTGCCAGTTTAAGGCGGGCTTGCGAATCCGGGAGGTGAACCTGTGTCAGCGCTTCGCTGAGCGAAACCAGCTGCGCCTCGCGTCTGATGGTATCGGGCAGCGCGTCCACCACCGCAGGTGCCCAATAAGCGACCACAGGTTTTATATGGTCACGTAGCCATTTTTGTGCGATGCGTTCAGTGAGCGAGTAGATCGGTATGATGCGATTAGTGTGCAGGCTTTCCATCTCTACACTTTCCAATTCAGGTCCGTTCATCACAATGCGGCCAAGGTATTGGTCAACCTTACCGGAAACCGAAACAGCCTCACCCTGTTTAACACGGTTCGCCACCCAGGGCTGGTTGAAGTACGAGATGCGCAAAGCCCCCGTTCCATCACTAATGATGATTTCCACCAGACTGTTCTTGCCGCCTCGGATCGGCCGGGTAAAAATGCTTTGAACCGTGCCCAACACCGTCACCACATCGCCATACATCAGCGCCTGGATCGGCTTGAGCAGGGTGTAATCTTCATAGCGGCGCGGGAAGTAATACAACATATCGCCCAGCGTCCGCATGCCCAGCTTCTCCAACGATTCGGCGGTCTTTGGCCCCACGCCCTGCAACACGGTCAACTGGGCGCTCAGCGCAGCGGGAGTCTGGCTGTGCTTGGCCGTGGTCGCAGATTCAAATCGCTGCGGCGGAGCCTGTCTCGGCTTCTGCTGGTGTTGGGGATGTTGACGCTGCTGGTGTTGATTCTGCGCCTGAACCGGTGCAGACACCTCTGCCCTGCCTTGTCCCTGTTCATCGCTTCGCGGCGGACGGGGTGACTGGATCGGTTTCTGCGGCTGGGTCTGCCCCTTGGGTTTTTGACCCGCCTCCGGGTAGGTCTCTGCGATGCGCTTCCACAACCCTTTAAGCGACTCGGCCCGACCATCCGGGCTGAGTTTTTCGTAGGAACGCAGGCGCGCCACCACGGCCTGAATGACCTCCTCCGCAACGCTATCGGCGCGGGCTTCGCCTTCCCAATAATCCAGCATCAGGGCGAGCCCGCCGATGATGGCTGTGTTCTGATATTTATTTTCGTGTTCGAGCCTGAAAAATTTGCGTAGTTTTTCCAAAGACGGTTGCATAATAGCCCATTTTATCATGGGCAGAGGGGCGATATCCGCAACCGCCCATCTTAATTCCCGGATAATTTGTGCAGATGTTTTTTATTTCTTTACGGCTGCGAAGCCGATGCAATTGGGTCCGAGGTGAGTGCCGATCACGGCTGTCACATTAACGAAGAGAATATCCCGTGGAATGGCTTTGTGGTTGCGTTCCATGACATCATTCAATAATTTTTTTGCGCGCGCCTCTACATTGGTATGCAGAATGGCAAGGCGCTCCATCTCCCCCATCTCCAGAAGTTTATCGAGGATGAAATTATCGGCCTGGCTGGCAGTGCGATTAACCGCCATCGGCTTGACCTCCCCATTGCGCAGTTCAACCACAGGTTTGATGGAAAGCAGCCCGCCAATATTGGCAACCACCGCCGGGACGCGTCCGCTGCGTTTGAGGTATTCCATCGTATCAAGCGCGGCAAAGACCTTGGTCCGTCGCTGGGTGGACTCGATCGTTTCCAATGCCGTCTTCACGCCCAAGTCCGCAGATGCAGCTGCGGCCAGCACCTGAAAGCCGATGCCCATTGAGAGCGAACCACTATCTACACAGGTGACCTGGCCGGGGAATTCTTCCGCCGCGCGGCGGGCGACGTTCACCACGCCTGAGAGTTTGCCCGAAACATGGATGGACAGGATATGGTCACAGCCGGAATCAAGCAGGGATTGATACGGTGAGAGAAAATCCCCAATGGACGGCGCAGCCGTCGTCGCCGGGGTCTGAAGCGCAGGCAGGCGGGTGTAGAAATCCTCACGGCTGATTCCGATCCCGTCGGAATATTCTTTTCCCTCCAAAACCAGGATGGTGGGCACCACCCGGATATCCTGTTCTTCGATGAGGTAGGTCGGCAGGTCGGCTGTCGAGTCGGTGACAATTCCCAGTTTCATAGCCAAAGTTTAGCATAAATGTTTTCCCTTTACTGGCTTGGCCATTAAGTCACCTGATACTTTCCCCTTGACATACTGTATATTACACAGTATAATGCAATAAAGGATGAGATATGGCAAACACAGAATCTCTCGAAAATGTCGTCTTGGAACTTCGGCGTGGGGTGATCGTGCTGGCGGCGCTCAGTCAGTTGGGCGCGGAAGAGTATGGCTACTCGTTGTTGAAGAAAATGGCCGATCTTGGCCTGGAGGTGGATCAGGGAACGTTGTACCCCCTGCTCCGCCGTTTGGAAGCGCAAGGGTTGCTGGAGTCGGTCTGGAAGTTGGAGGAGGCGCGTCCGCGCCGCTATTATGTCATCAGTGCAGAGGGAAAGAAACTCCTGCCGAAGATGAAAAAGGAATGGGCCGGTATCGTGTCTGTGATGGACAAGATGCTGGCGTAGAAAGGATAACATCATGAACCTTATAGATCGCTACGTTACCGAAGTCGGGAAGAACCTGCCGCTCTTGAAAGGGCGTGAGGATATCGAAAAGGAATTGAGATCCACGCTCGAAGATATGCTCGAAGACCGCGCGCAAAAGACCGGCCGTACGCGGGATGAAGCACTGGAGATCGAGGTGCTGAAAGAATACGGCTCGCCGCAAAAGGTGGCGGCAACCTACAACCCGCAGCCATATCTCATCGGCCCTAAAATGTTCCCGTTCTTCCTGTTCGTTTTGAAGATCGTGCTCACTGTCGTTGTATCTGTGATGCTGGTGCTGGCGGGCGTCCAGGCTGTGGCTGATACACCGTTCATGGGCGCGGACTTTGTAAAGATCATCGGTCAGGGCTTGGGCAACGCATTCTCAGCCGCCATCGCTGCTTTCGGAAACGTGGTGTTGGTCTTTGTGATCTTGGAGCGCACCCTCCCTGAAAAAGAGTTCGGCTCGTTCAACGATGAAAAGGAATGGGATCCCGCCACGCTCGCAAAGGAACCAGACCCTGATGCCGTCAGCCGATTTGAACTCATTATGGAGATCGTGTTCACTTTTGTCGGTCTCGCCATCCTGAACCTGTATCCGCAATGGCTGGGCATGTATTTCTTTTCAGACGGCCAGCAGACGTTCATCCCGTTATTCACGGATGCCTTCTTCCGGTTTGTGCCGTGGATCAACATCACCCTGGTTGCCCAGATCCTGCTAAGCTTCTACCTTCTGCGCAACGCCGCCTGGACCAACCTGACGCGCATCTTCAATATTGCCATCGATACGGCCAGCCTTATCCTGACGGTTATCATCATCCGCACACCCGGCATCATCGCCATCACAGCCGAGACCTTCAACAACAGTCCCTTCGGCCCGGAGCAGGTTGAGATCTTCCAGACCATCGCTACTCTCACGCTTCCGATTGCCTTCGCGATCATTGTCATCATCCAAAGCATCGAAGTCGCAAAATCAGTCTATCGATTGTTCAAGGTCAATTACCAGGCCAGATAAAGTTGTGAAGTTAAAAAGAGAGAGCCACCTGACAGGTGGCTCTCTCTTTTTATTTATAAAAAATCATTCTATCGAAAGAATGAACTGATAATGTGGTTGCCCGCCCTCCTGCACCTCGACTTCGAGGTTGGAGTATTTCGCGCGAATCACATCCGCGATGCGGTTGGCCTCGGCGTGCGGCATGCCCTCGCCAAAGAAGAGGGTGACGATCTCATGGCTGGCGGCATCAGCCTTGTCTAAAAGATCCAGTGCACCCTGCTCCACCGTCTCGGAAGAAGCGACCAGTTTCCCATCCAGAAGCGCAATGACCTGCCCATCGCGAACCGTCACGCCGTCAATTTCAACCGAACGCGTGGCAACTGTGATCTCGCCGGTTTTGACATTGCCCATCGCACGGATCATTTTCTCGGCCACTGCAGCCACATCCCCGCCGGGGTCGAAAGACAGCATCGCCGCCAGCCCCTGCGGAACGGTTCGCGTCGGCACGACCTGCACGCTCTTAACTGTCACTTCCCTGGCCTGGTTTGCAGCCATCACAATGTTCTTATTGTTCGGCAGAATGATGACTTTATCGGTCGGCATGTTCTCGAACGAACTTAAAATATCCTGCGTGGAGGGGTTCATCGTCTGCCCGCCTGCAACCACGGCCGCCACCCCAAGGCTGGCAAAGATGCGGCTAAGGCCAGTGCCGGGCGAGACCACCACCACAGCAATGTTTCCCGGCTCCACCGCCGTAAATTGGATCTGGGAAGACTTGCTCTTTTGAATATCATCCATCTGCGCCATCAGATTTTCGATGGCAACCTTCGTCACCGTGCCGATGCCCATGATGTAATCAATGGGCACATAACGGTTCTCGGTCGGCACATGGATGTGCATGCGATACATGCCATCGCCCTCACCCACCTGAATGGACGTACCCATCTCTTCCAGTTTGCCATAGAACGCATGCAGGTCCAGTTCACCAGTGGGCACAAAGTCCACAACCACTTCATAGTCCTGCCCCTCTTCCACATCGCCCAGTGCATCTTCCAAACCCATCGCCGAAAGAGGCTGCACGCTCACAGTGGGCGTCTCGAGCGACTCGCCATAGACATGGCGCAGCATTCCCTCAAGGAAGAAGAAAAGTCCCTTCCCGCCTGAATCGACCACCCCCGCCTGTTTGAGGATGGGCAGCAGCTCTGGCGTCTTTTTGACCGCTTCATCCGCAGCCTTGACGGCCACCTCAAGCAGTTCGATCGCATCTTTTACCGACCCGCGAGCTGCTTCTGCCGCGTTGGCCGTTTCCTTGATGACGGTTAAGATCGTCCCCTCGACAGGCTTGACCACACCCTTGTAGGCCGTGTCACGCGCCTCGCCCAAGGCCTTGATGAAGGCGTCGACATCCAGAGTGGCGCTCTCATGCACACCACGCGAAAAGCCGCGCAGGATCTGACTGGTGATCACGCCCGAGTTTCCACGCGCGCCCATCAACGCCCCTTTGGAAAAAGCCGCCGCCATTTCGCCCAAATGACGCGTCCCTGAATCCTTGACCTCGTTCCAGGCCGATTGCAGAGTCAGGGTCATATTCGTGCCGGTATCGCCATCCGGAACGGGGAACACATTCAAGGCATTGACCACCTGCTGGTTGGTGCGCAGCCAGGTCAGGCCGGCTTCAACCAGGTGCTTGAAGGCCAATCCGTCAATGGGCCGCTTGCGGAATTTTTCGACGCGTGTGGTATTGATCGCCATATGTCTCGTATCTCCTAGTCCGTATCGCTGATGCGTAATCCTGCCACATGCACATTGACCGCACTGACGCGCAGCCCAAGCGCCTTTTCCACATGGAAGCGCACGGTATTCGCCACGCTCTCCGCCACCGAATTGATGCGGGTGCCATATTCGACGATGATGTTGATATCGATGTGGATCTCGTCTTCCTTGTAATGCACGGCGATGCCGCGTGAAGGCTCGCGCGTAATGGTGGAGACGATCCCATCCGCCAGATTCCGGGGGGTCAGCCCCACCACCCCATACGATTTCAAAGTGGCCTGATAAGCAATGGTCGCCACTGCATTCGGCGAGACGTGGATCCCGCCCAGAGTCGTTGTTTCTTCGCCCATAATTTTCCTCTCAAATATCTTCGGGACGGTACATGCAGGCCGGCCGAAGTCTGGTTGTTTACGATGATGCTATTTTAACATCTTATCTTGAAGTTGGTTGCGTTCTATGGTAAAATGCCGTGCCCTCGAAAAGGGCCAACTGGAATTATTTGCAAGGAAAGAAAGGAATCCTGACATGGCTAAGTGCAATCACTGCGGCAAGGCAACCACCTTCGGTCACAACCGCTCTTTTTCCCAACGTGCCACCAACCGCACGTTCAAGCCCAACCTTCAGAAGGTTTCGGTGATGGAGAATGGACGTCTGGTGAAGAAGACCCTGTGCGCCAAGTGCATCAAGACTCTCGGCAAATCGGCCGCATAGTTTGTTCACCCTCAGATCA
>DAOQBX010000013.1:0-11061 GCA_035340155.1 Anaerolineales bacterium
CATTCCTATAGCGTGGAAGAACTCGCCGCTCTGCTGGACTTGAAAGCCTCCACTGTTTCGCACCACCTTTCCAAACTTGCCCGGGTTGGGCTGGTCAACGCCAGGGCGGAAAGCTATTACAACGTTTACCAGCTCGACGAGAAGGCATTGGAAGAAAAGACCCGCAGTCTGTTCTCGCAGGAAAAGATGACTGCCTCTGTTGCGGATGTGGATGTGGATGCCTACGATAGAAAAGTGATTGCCGATTTCACCCGCAAAGACGGCAGCCTGAAGACCATTCCGGCTCAAAAGAAAAAACTGGAAGCCATCCTGCGGCACGTGGCCAAGGCTTTCAAAGCCGGAAAACGGTACAGTGAAAAACAAGTCAATGAAATTCTGAGCGCTTACCACCCGGATACCGCATCCCTGCGGCGGGAGTTGGTGGGTGCCAAGTTGATGATGCGCGAAGGTGGAGGTGGGGAATACTGGCTGGCAGGGTAAAGATTGCTTAAGATGCGGTTGAAGCAGATCTATCTTTGCGGGACGAAAGCGGAAGTAATTCATCGCCAGCCAACGCATCGGTGAGCCTCTCGCTGTCCAGCCGCATCACTCTGCTATTCGAGAAGAATCCAAAATCAAAGGTTGTAGCATCTCCCGCTTTTTTCCCAGGGATGGGCATCAACCTTGCAGTGAGGGGTTTGCTCAACCGCAGCGACAAAGCACACAAGTCCAGTAAAAGAGGCGTGATCTCATCGGCCGTGATATCGCCCGGCAGAGGGACGGTATCTAATCCTGTGCCGCATACCGCTGAATATAACAACGCATCTTTGACCGTCAGAGTGCCTTCTGCAGCGCGCTTCGCCAAAATAGAATCCTCCAACACCGGCTGCATAAATCCGTTGAAGCCGATATGCGGGAAATCCGCCTGCTCAATGGCCTCAGTGAGGATCGCCGCAGCAGCCAGCGAGCCATGCAACCCGACTCGCGGCACACCCATCTTTTCGACCGCACCGCCCAGCGAATGCTCATCATCGGGGAAGGGGGCAAGGGAAAAATCAATACCGTTGAAGGTCGGAGATCGGGGATCGGAGATCATGGATTGAGCGACATGTGTGATGGCCCGGCCATGTTTCTGGATCTGGCTGACGAGTTCGCTTCGCCCCGCGCTCAAAGTGGTTTCCCCTTCGAAAGCTTTTACCGCCACGTCAGCGGATTCGACTGCAACGGCAAAGGCGGGCTTATTCGAGTCGTGATAGGCTGCCGGAAAAAATGGCGCGCCCGCGCGAACGTTCGCCAGCGCGGCAAAGCGCAAATTGGCGAATCCGTTCGGGTCGATGGGCGCGCAGCGGACGATGACCTCTGCACACGCTTTGACCAGATTCATGTGAATGGAAGTCGCGTCTGCCATCACGCCGCCGAAGAAGATATCTTCGCTTGCTGCGATCGCTTCAGGAATGACCCGGTAACTGTCCGGGGAACCTGGAAGCGCGGGCCCCAGCGAGGCGTACGCCAACCCCACCTCCCGGATCACCTTTGAAAATTCGTTCGCAAAATTTGGCAGGTCATGGACCTGTTCGCCTAACAAGTTCGGGAAGGGGATCGTCGCCAGACGAGTGGTCTGCACTTCGTATCCTTCCGCCTCATAGGCCGCTTTGGCCTTGAATAAAAAACCTCCCGCTTCGCGCAGGACACTTTCTTTCAAAGGATATCCGGGGTTGCAAAAGTAAGTAATGGAACGTATTTTCATCTTTTCTACTTTCCACCCCTCTGCCTTATCACCTCAAACATCAAAACCGACCCGGCCACGCCTGCATTAAGCGACTCCACCTCACCGGCCATGGGAATGCTGATCTTTCCACTCGCCAGCCTCTGTGCAGGCTCGCTTGCACCATCCGCTTCGCTGCCGATGACCAGGGCCAGGGGCTGGCGCAAGTTCATATCCCAACACGATCTGCCATCCATATCTGCGATCAGAACTTGTAGGTCGGTCAACTTTACAAACTCTTCAATCTCTTCCCAATTCATCGAATGAATGGACAGCCTGAAATGCGCTCCCATGCCGGAACGCAACACTTTTGGCGCAAAAGCATCTGTCGTCTCGGGCGGGATGAGCACAGCCTGAACCCCGGTTGCGGCTGCCGAGCGGAGCAATGTTCCCAGGTTGCCAGGGTCGCGGATCTGATCCGGGATGAGGATGAAGTTTGGGGATTGGGGGATCGGCAAATGGAGGTATTGAACGACAGCCAGAATGCCCTGCGGGGATTCGGTCTCACTGACGGAATTCATTACGCTTGTGGAAACTTCTTCCACATCAATGCGCTCTCTGCTTACCTTCTTAAGTAATTCTTTTCCCCTTTCGCTTAACGTCTCGTCAAACAAAACGAGATCGAATTGCCAGCCTCCCTTCAGCGCTTCCTCCACCAGTCGGACTCCTTCGACAACGAACGCTCCCGCCTCGCGACGTTCTTTGGAACGTCCCAACAGAGCGCGGACGAATTTAACCTTTGAATTTTGATTGGATGTGATCATGGGAAGCGATGATAAGCGATCTATTGAAAAGTAGCCTTCCAGACGCTAAGAAATTCGTCGATGGTGGGCGTGTCGAACAACACAACGCGGACCTGCTTAAGACTTGAGGTTGCTTGGGTTCCGAAATAATCTACAATGGCCTTGTATATGATTCCTGCGGCGCGATCTTTAGGGAAGCCGAAAATACCGGTGGAGATCGCTGGAAATGAAACTGTTCTGCATTTCAGTTCCCCAGCCACCTGCAAAGAGCCTATCATTGTATCGTGCAATTTCCTGTCTTCATCTCCGTCGCCCCACACCGGGCCCACAGCGTGGATCACATATTTCGCTGGCAGGTTCCCACCCGAGGTCCAGGCTGGATGCGCATGGGGGACAGGTCCATGTTTGCGAACCCAGTCATCGCTTTCCCTTTGAATGGTCGCCCCGCCTTTTTTGGAAATAGCCCAGGCCACACCGCCGCCGTGCGCGAGATGTTCGTTCGCCGCATTGACAATGGCATCCACATCTTCTGCGGTGATGTCGCCTTGCACCACTTGCAACCATTGACCTGCTGCGAATTTCTTTTCGACCAGAATGGAATTCATGAATCAATTTTACCCCCGTTAAAAATTGTAGGGGCGACCATGTGGTCGCCCCTACATATATTATTTCGTTTGCGCCACGACCGCGGCAAAAGCCTGTGGGTCGCGGACAGCGATGTCTGCCAGCATCTTGCGATTGATCTCGATGCTCGCCTTCTTGAGAGCAGAGACCAGCTTGCTGTACGTGGTGCCGTTCAAGCGGGCCGCGGCGTTGATGCGGGCGATCCACAACTTGCGCAGATCGCGTTTGCGCACACGGCGATCACGGGTGGCGTACCAGAGGCTCTTGAGCATGGCCTCGTTGGCGCGCTTGAACAGAGTGCTCTTCGAGCCGCGCTGCCCCTTCGTGATCTTCAAAATTTTCTTGTGACGTAAGTGCCCTTGCGAGCCACCTTTAACGCGCATTGTATTTCAACCTCCTGCAAACTCGCGGGCGTCGGCAGGTTATGCCAGTTGCGTACACCCGAAAGCCGCAAATAAAAAAATGGACGACGACCGGACTTGTAAGTTACCTTACTTGCCCATGTTGGGAGCCAGGCGTTTGATGCGCTTGACGTACTTGCGTCCCAGCACGGGGACCATCTCGCTCAATAACGCTTTGGTGCGGTCCGACGTGCGGCGGCGCAAATGGCTTTTGCCACCTTTCGTGCGCACCAGGGTGCCGGAGCCGGTCAGGCGGAATCGTTTGGATGTCGCCTTGTGCGTCTTCAGCTTGTATTTCTTTCCAGGTTTTGCTTTGCGAGGCATTCTGGAGTTCTCCTTTCAGACAAAATAAACCGCGGACCAACTTTCCGCCCGCGGACGATCAACATCTTTGGGTCTTGCCAACCTCAGGCTTTCGCTTCGTTCTTCGCCTCAGCCTGTTCGGGTTTCTCTTTCTTTTTTGCGCCGCCCTTGGAGGGAGCCAGCACCACGAGCATGGTGCGTCCTTCCATTTGCGGCGGGACCTCGATGGCTGCAATATCAGAGAGGTCCTGAGCGATTTCCTTCAAGTCTTCCAACGCAATTTCGGGATAATCCATTTCGCGGCCACGGAACTTGACGGTCACGCGCACCTTGTGGCCCTGGTTGAGCCAGCGGCGGGCATCATCAACTTTGAAACCGCGGTGAGCCTCGTTCGTTTTCGGACGCAGACGAATCTCCTTGACTTCGATCTTCGTCTGGGATTTCTTCGCTTCGCGTTCCTTCTTCGCCTTTTCATAAATGAACTTGCCGAAATCCATCACACGGCAAACAGGCGGGTTGGCTCCGGGCGAGACCTCAACAAGGTCCAGTTCCGCTTCGCGGGCAATCTTCAAGGCTTCCTTGATGGGAACAACACCGACGTTGCCACCATCTGGACCGATCAGGCGCACTTCCGCGACGCGGATGCCCTCATTGACACGAAATTCGTTGGCGCTTATAAGTTTCTCCTCTTGTTACAGACAAAACAAATCCAGCGATTGGCTGGGCTTTTGGCGGGCGAATGATACCATAAAGGCTCGAGACTCGTCAACGAATCCCCGGGCTAACGGGCAGAATCCACCATCGGCAGGAAAACGGTGCGGTAGAGGGCCTCATGCTCGTCCGGGTGACTGAACATGATGACGATGAGCGAAGTGGAGCCATCTTCGGCAGCAGCAATATCCACAGGACGGTTATTGGAAGTGGCAGAGTACAACTTCCAGACATGGCCGTTGGCCTGACGAGTCCCGGCTTCCACCGGCGCACCATCCAGGCCGCGATAGCCGTGGATGCTCGATGAGAAATAATCCTGCAGATCCTGCACGCTGAGAGCAGCACGCAGCGCGCTGACCTGGGTGATATCAAAGGGCGAACTCCCACGAATGAAGAAGCCGTCGAAGGTAAAGAACCAATCCTTCGGAATATTGACCCGGACGCCGAAGAGTTGTCTTTCGGTCAATTCCAAGGCGGGTTCGCCGGTGTAAGGAACGAGGAATTTCACGGCCTTCAAGTCGTTCATGCAGGCATGCTCTGGTTCAGCCGTTGGATTGCCCAGGAAATTTTGCACGACCTTCATCCCGCATCCGCTTGAGTCGGAAGTGGAAACGGAATGACCTTGATTCGGGAACTCATAGTAGAAACTGTTCGGCAATCTTTCAGCGACCTGCTTTCCGAGTTTCGGCGGGGTGGCCGGGTCATATGACCCTTCCAATACGAGCGCAGGAATGTCGCTAACCACCGCATCGTTCTCGCCGAGAACGGGTCCTGTGGCTCCCCAAGATTGACAGGCCCCGAACATTTTCTCGAAGTTGCTGTAATACGGACGCCAGATAAAGTTATCCACGCCGACTTGCTCAGACGCAATTCGAAGCGTCTCTGCTGTTGTGGAGAGGATATGCTCACGGCACATCATGGAGATGTACAGACCCGGGTTGATCCCATCAAAAGCATAAGGCAGGGAGTATTGCGCCGCGATCAGCGTGGTCAGATCGCCGCTGCCCACACGGGAAATGGTCTGCGGGACAGTATTGATAAGGTAGGAATTTTTCGCCAACCCGGTCGCTACTGAAAGCAGATACGAACCATCCACAGTTTCGGTTACGGTGCCCATCGGATAGGCGGATGTGGTCAGGGTGATCGGACGCGCATCCAATTTGCGGGCGAGTTCCCAGAAATCAGATTCAAGGTTGGGATAAGCCAGATTGCATTCGGCGTCAGATCTACAGGTCTCGAACAGTCTGCCCAGGGTGTATTTCGCAGAATTTGGATACTCAAGGATCAGGTTCGATTCGACCGGCACCACAGAATCCAATATGGCCGACTTTACGATCTGGGGGTGGTTGCGCATGGTCACAAGTGCGAGGCGCGTCCCATACGAGATGCCGTATAGATTAACCTTTTCATAGCCGAGCATGGTGACGATGTCTTTCAGATCCGCGGCACTTTCAACGGTGTTGTACGCGCCCAGTTTTACGCCCTGAGCCTTGAGCAGGCCGGAGCAGGACAGGAAGGCGTTCTGATAAGCCAGTTCCCGTACGCTATCTTCGAGGTTGCCATAGATATCGTGGCGGTAGACCTTGTCGAGTTCATCGCATTTCAAGGCAGGTTCAGAGAGGCCGGTACCGCGCTGGTCGAAGGCAATGTAATCGCGGGTGGAAATGAATGGTGCAACCAGCACATCAAAAGCGTCCGCGCTGAGTTTGACCGCCTCACCGCCCGGCCCACCTTGCAGGAAGATGACCGGGTCGGGTAACGGATTGGGGCTGGTGCTATGAAAGACGGCCACAGCCAATCGGATCGTGTCCGCTGGGTCGCCGGTGCGATCTTCCGGGACAATGGCGTATCCGCACGTGACTTGGATGTTAGCTGGAGTATCGAACGGACAGAGAGCCTGTTCGTATCGCGGTGTGTACACCACGGTTGGCATGGGCGAGGGGATGGCCGTTGGCGGCGCGAGGGTGGCAGTTTCCAGAGATGCGAGCGGCGACGGGAATATTTGAGGAGCCGCTGTTGCGGCAGCAAAGGGAGATGGCAGCAAACCGAAGGACATGAAGAGGTAAAGAACCCCTAATGAGAAGACGCACACCACTCCCACTATAGCGGCAATGAGGATGGTTAGGTTGGGCGTTCTCTTTTTTACCGGTCTTTTTTGTTGGGCGGGTTTGGGTGGTGCAGTTTTTTCTATAGATCGAGGGAAGGCCTGGAAGGATTCTTCCACAGCTGGCGCGCTATTGGTGGTAAAGGAGGAGGTATACCCGGTGGCAGGCTTGGATTCCTGTGGCGGGGGAGTCGGTTTCGGCTGGAGTTGTGGTTCGGGAGGTGAGACAGGTTCCGGCTTGGAAAGAAGCGCGAGTTGTTTTTTCGCATCCTGATTGTCCGGGTTGATAGCCAGCACACGCTGGAAGCAGTAAGCGCTTCGTTCCGCGCTGGGAACGCACAGCCCCAGTAAGTACCAGCCCTTCTCTGACTGTGGGTACGCCTGGATCAATTTTGCAAGGATGGCAGCCGCTCGCGCCCGGTCGCCGGATCGAAATGCTTTAAGTCCCTCTTGCAGGAGATCTTCTTCTGACACGTTTTTGTCCTGAAAAAAATAATGGAGCCGATGATGTCTCGGCTCCATTATACGACAGGCATTTTATACGTGCGGGTTTACTTTTGCCGCCAGCTTATCCTTGGGGGTGAAGCCAGTGACGCGCTCCTTGACCTGGCCGCCTTTGAAGAGCATCAGGGTGGGGATGCCCATCACACCGTACTGCATCATGATGTTAGGATTCTGGTCCGCATCGAGTTTGACGACCTTGACCTTGCCACCCCATTCCCCGGCCAGCTGCTCCACGATGGGGGCGATCATCTTGCAGGGCTGGCACCAGTCGGCTGTGAAATCCACCAAAACGGGCAGGCCCGCATTGACCACTTCTTCTTGAAAGTCCTGTTCGGTTACGTATTTGACTGAACTCATTTGTACCTCCGTGAAATGGACGTGCTGTTGCTTCTCTTAATTACGTTGACGCCAATATGCGGCCGTGATAGAATGCAACCCGCTCAATTACGGGCGCGTAGCTCAATGGCAGAGCAGCGGCCTTTTAAGCCGTTTGTTGAGAGTTCGAGCCTCTCCGCGCTCACCTTTAGTCCCCACTAGGGGACTTTTTGTTGAGAGCCCCATCGAGGGACGAGTTTCGAGCCTCTCCGCGCTCACCGACCCTCCTTCGTGGAGTTTTTTATTGCAAGCTCTTTGAGAGTAGAAAAAACAGCACCTTAATAAGATGCTGTTTTTTTTATTGGTTATTCTTTCTCTTCATCCATTTCATCATCGAAGTCGCCAGAAAGATCATCGTCTTCGTCCAGGTCGAGGAGATCGAACTTGTTCAATTCTTCGGTGAAGTCCAGGTTTTCGAGGGCGTCTTCGAGGAAGGCGGCGGCTTCTTCATCTTCTGTCTGCTCAAGCAGGTTGACCAGGTAAATGCGCGCATCCTCGCCGCCGATCTGTGAAAGCGACCAGATGGCAGCCGAGACTACTTCATCATCCTCTTCTTCGTTTTCGAGCATTTGCAGCATGATGGGAGCAGCCTCATCAATAGTGAGTTCCCCCGCTGCTTCAGCCGCGGCAGCCTGGATGCGCGGATCGTCATCCAGCAGTTTGCTGACCACACTCTCGTTCCAGCGGTTGTCGTGGGAACGTCCCATGGCGCGCAGGGCGCTGGCCACCCAGGTGGGATCTTCCCGCTGGTAGGCAGCCTCGAGGATGTTGATCGTTTCCTCCCGCGACGAATAACCAAGCGCTTCCAAAGCGCGCTTTCTCAGAGAGGGGTTTTCCTCACTACGCAGGATGGAGATCAACGCCTCTTCGATCTTTTGGAGGGTGGCCTGACTTAATTCTTCCAATTCACCAAGCAGGATGAACTCTCCCAGCAGGTCGGCTGCTGCGAGGCGCGGAGAAAGTTCTGAGTCATGGATGAAGATGTCAACCAACGAGTCGACGATCTTTGGGTCGTTGGATTCAGCCAGCAAGCCAATGGCCCGGGCACGGACCTCTCCATTGTCGTCACGGAGCAGGGCGCGACCGATATCCTCATACGAGACGAGGGTGTCTGAGTCGAGGTGAGATAAAAGATGATCGAGCAGGAGCAGTTTCCGGTCCGGTGTGACGCGCGGCCAAATATCAAGAAATAGCCTCAGAGATTTGGGGTCCAGGTCAGAGTAATGGCTGAGGTGCGCCTGTGGAATATCCTTTTTGGAATCCAGTAAATGTTCAAGTACGTTTTGGAAAGTGATCTGGGTCATGTTAGGGGAGCGGGAGTTGGGCCGGGTTGACGAAGTCCATGACGTTCACGAAGATCATCAAGCCGATCAATAAAAGCATGGCAATGCCATTGACGGTGTTTTCCCATTCGGGCGGGATGCGCTTGCGGAAAAGGATCTCCGGCAGGGTGAAAAGGATGCGTCCGCCATCGAGCGCGGGGATGGGGAAGAGGTTGAACACGCCCAGTGAAATGCTGAGCACGCCTATAAGGTTGAGCACATAGTTCGTCGGCTTGGGCGCAGAACCGCCTGAAGACGGCGCGGGAGCGGCGGCCTCCTGACGGCTGGTGACATCTTCTGCCACGGCGAAGTTGAACAGATCGTAGATGCCTTTGAACCCGACCAGCCGCGCTTCATCTGGCGCGATGGCGCCTTGAATTAGGGCAATGGGCAGGTAGACGATGGTCGCTGCTTGAATGCCGGTGATGGCCAACCCGCCGGAAAAACTTTCGGAGAATGTCGCCGGGCGCGTGGGGTAGGACAACCCGATACCGAGGGCTCCCTGCTGCGCGGTGCGGCTGGAAAGTGGCATGGCCGTGACGATCACTTTCTCGCCGTTGCGGTCGAAGACCAATTCCACAGGTTTGTCCAGGTTGGCGCGGATGATGTCGATGGCCGGCTGGATCTCTGTAACTTTTTCTCCGTTGATCGAGAGCAGGATGTCGCCAGCCACAATACCCGCCTGTTGCGCGGGAGAATTATCCGACACCGAATCGATCTTCACCGAGCCCGGAACCGGAACGCCTTCGTATGCGATCAGAATGGAGAAAACCACAAAGGCCGTGATGAGGTTCATCAACGGGCCCGCCACCAACACCCACAAACGCTTCCAAGGGGTTGCAGATGCCAATCCGCCTGGTACATTCGGGTCATTCTCACCTTTCGGCCGGACGAACCCACCCAGCGGCAGCGCGTGGATCGTGAATTCCGTGCCCTGCCAGGTAAAAAGGGTCACCAGTTTTTTGGAGGGCAGGCCAAAGCCAAACTCCTCCACCTCGACCCCCACAGAACGAGCGGCGAGGAAATGTCCCAACTCGTGCACGAAGATCATTCCTCCGAGCGCGAGAAAAAAGACGATGAGTGTTACAAAACCAAGTCCCATTTCAAATCCTTTCCCGAGTCTACAGACGCGGCGAAAGGATTATATCTTGCAAATGATTGCAGGAAGTTAATCTTTTATTAGACGGACTTTACGCTTCATCCCCCGCCGGTACTTGGTGCGGCTTTCTGGGGCCTTTTCTCCCCGAAAATTAAACCAATTTCGCCGCACCGCCCACGCCAGCCACCAACACATTGCTCACGCCGGGGATCTCCCGCAGTCGTTTTTCAACTTCATTTTTATATTCTCCCAAACACAGCACATGGACATTCGCACCCGCATCTACAGTATATCCAACGGGAAGTCCGCCAGACCGCCATTCGCGTACTTGATGGAATACCTCCACCGTGGCATATTGCCAATACATCAACGGCGGGTTGGAAGTCATCATCACCGAATGCATCATATCTGAATCGTGCTCGATAATATTGGCAAAGGCTTCAAAATCCCTTTGCAAAATCGCATTGCGGCAAATTTCGAGTCGCCGTGAAGCATCTGCCACCCGTGCATTTTGCAGTGGACTCGTCCCAGCAATGGCGTGACCCTCCGTGGAGCCGGTTTTCTTGTGAGATGCATTGACAATGGCAACGCAGTCGGCCAAATTCCAATGGTCGGCTGGCGCGATGGAAAAAGAGTACGAATCGGCTTCTTCCCTCCCTATTTGCCATTCTACAAAACCACCCGGTATCGAGCGTGAAGCGGAACCCGATCCGCGCCGAGCCAGCACCGAGAGTTCAGGTTCGCTCAAGTTGAGTCCCGTCGCTTTGCTGGCAGCCAGGGCCAACGCTGCAAACGCCGCCGCCGAAGAGGCAATCCCCGCCCCGGCAGGGAAGTTGTTCTCGCTGGTCACTTCTGCGCGATTATTGATCCCAGCCTTAGCGCGCACAATATCAAGAATGTAAGAGACACGCTCCAACCCTTTGCCAGAAATCTCTGCACCATTAATGCTGAGTTGGTCCTGTTTACTGGCAGAGAAGGAGACCGCGGTGCGGGTAAACAACCCATCCAAGTTCATCGAGATGGATCCATTGACAGGCAGGCGCAGTTCATTGTTGCGGTTGCCCCAGTATTTGATGAATGCGATGTTAGCGCAAGCGACACCGGTTGCAGTTGAAGTAGACATGTTGCGTG
>DAOQBX010000014.1:0-10877 GCA_035340155.1 Anaerolineales bacterium
GGCCTGACAGGTTTTTGAAACCTGTCAGGCCTTGATACAATGACCAAGCAAGAACTCCTCAAGCAAGCCGATTACACCTTCCAACGCGGCAACCGCGAACTGGCAAAGAAATATCTGTCAGAGTATCTCGCTTCCTACCCGGATGACGAGGTCGCGTGGATGCTGATGGCAAAGATCACAGGGGACCATGAACACCAGATTGCGTGTTACGAGCGCGTCCTCAAACTCAACCCCAACAATAACGAAGCCCGGATCGGCCTGACCCGCATCCAGACGGCGGTAAACCCTGCGCTTTCAAAAACGGTCGCAAGGGATAAGGCCTCGGTACGGCAGCAACCCCATAAAAATGTCGTGCGCGGTGTTCTTGCCGGAGTATTGATAGTGGTGCTGCTCGGTACCACCACCCTGGTAGTTGCGCGGAACAATCCTTCATCCAAAGTGGCGCAGATGCTGGTCATGGCCACGCCCACTCTGCAAGCCAGCAACCTCGCAAAGGATGTCGCCCCCGAAACCCGCGCCGAAGTACTGGATAAATATCCACAGTATGCGCCAGTGTTGGATGCGCTTATCAGTTTTGCGGTGAGCAATGCCCAAAATGGCATGGAAGGAGCGCCAGAACGCCCCGGTGACGAGATCATTGTCTCGGACCAGTCAGGTGCCGAAGCCAAAATCATGCTGGAAAGATCCGTCCCACAGCCGGGCTCGCTCTCTTCGATCACCGTCACGGAACAGCAGATCACTTCGTGGCTGGCGATGGAGATGAAGTCCAAGCCCGACCTGCCGTTGAGCGATGTGCAAGTCTATTTGCGTGACGGCCAAATCCAGGTCTGGGGCATTGTCAGCGGAGGTGAAAACCAAACCTCGGCTCTCATCACCGGCGAAGTCCAGATCGATGCGAGCAAGCGGCCCGCCTTTATCATCGAATCCATGCAGGTCGGCCAGCAGGTCATCCCCGATTTTGTAGTCTCGCAAATGGAGACCTGGTTGAACCAGGCGCTGCTCGAAAGCATTGACAAGAGCGCCCCCGGCCTTGAGTTGATGAACGTCAAGGTGGCGAACGGGCTGCTCATCATCTCAGGGATGCGCTGATCGCAAGGACCGCCGTGCGGCGGTCTTTTTGTTTAAATTGTTATCTTCCCTTAAGCATATTTTCCCCGTACGCCGCGTCTGAGCATTAGAAAAGGAGAACTTATTATGAATACAACTTATGAAACCATCACACTGGCCGGGGGATGTTTCTGGTGTCTCGAAGCCGTTTATGACGAAGTGAAGGGTGTTCTCTCCGTGGATTCGGGCTACGCCAACGGCCACGTGGCCAACCCGAGTTATCGCGCGGTCTGCAACGGCGACACGGGACACGCCGAGGTGGTGCAGATCAAGTTCGACCCCTCGATCATTACAACCCGCGACCTGCTCAACATCTTCTTCGTGATCCACGACCCGACCACTCTCAATCGCCAGGGCGCGGATACAGGCACACAGTATCGCTCCGGGATTTACTATCACACGCCCGAGCAAAAAGAGATTGCCGGGCAGACCATCCGCGAATTGGAAGCGCATAAGATCTGGGGCAACCCCATCGTCACCGAAGTGGAACCGATCCAGGATTTTTATATTGCTGAAGATTATCATCAGGAATATTTTGTGAATAATCCGAACCAACCTTACTGCATGGCGGTCGTTGCGCCCAAGGTCAGCAAGTTCCGCAAGCACTTCCTGGATTTGTGGAAGAAGCAAACAGCCTAAAAACGTCGCCGAGGCACAGAGCCATGGAGAAAGAAACTCTGCGGCTTTGTGTCTCGGCGACAAAAGATGGGGACAATAATTTGTTATACTTTCCAGACTTATGACCCAGTTCGCAAACAAGGCGCCCAACTTTTATATCCGAGACCTGCCCATCTACGGCGACGCCATCCTCGCGCCGATGGACGGGTATTCCGACTGGCCCTTCCGCTCCATCTGTCGCGAACTCGGCTCCGCCATGAGCTACACTGAATTCATCAAGGTCGAGAAGATCCTTAGCAGATCCAAACAGCCCGCCAAACGCATGTACTTCACCGAGCCGGAGCGACCGATCACTTTCCAGATCTACGGGGACGATCCCGATCTCATTTTGCAAGCCGCGTTGAAAGTCCAGGAAAACAATCCAGATGTGATCGACCTCAACATGGGCTGCCCTGCCAAGACCATCGCAGACCGCGGCGCGGGCGTCGGCATGATGCCCACCCCGATCAAGATCGCGCGCACGTTTCGCAAATTGGCCAGGCATTTGCGCGTGCCGGTCACCGGTAAGATCCGCCTCGGCTGGGATAGGAACAGGAATTACAAACTCATCGCCCGCATCGTGGAAGAAGAAGGCGGTTCACTCATCGCCGTACATGGACGCACCAAGGAACAACGCTATGCAGGCAATGCCGATTGGGACGCAATCGCCGAGGTGAAATCGCTGGTCAAGATTCCGGTCATCGGCAGCGGCGATGTAAAAACCGTCGCTGACATCGACCGCATGAAGGCCCACACCAATGTCGATGCGGTCATGATCGGGCGTGGCGCGATCCCCAATCCGTGGATCTTCTCGCGTCTCGACCGTGATCAGGTGCCGCCGGAAATGGTCAAGGAAACCATCCGCAAACATCTCGCCCGCAGCGTGGAATTTTATGGCGACGAAGACGGCTCGCGCCTCTTCCGCAAGAACGCCGTGCAATACGTGATGATGAACCACCTCACCCGCGACGAACGCCGCGAAATTTTGCGCTCGCGCCCCTCTGCCGAATTCTTGGAACTGCTCGAAAAGATCTACGACTCGCCGGTTCTTCAACCATAGGCCTGAAAGGTTTTAGAAACCTGCCAGGTCTCAATTTATCTTATAATCATTTCATGATCCTCGACCTGCCCCTCATTCTCGAAACCCGGCGCAACCACGCGCTTGAACACGCCACCATCCATTTGCTTTCGCACAAACAGCCGGGCAAACGCATGGCCGGACATTCCAACCCCACCGGCTTCTTCCTGCTTGGCGACCTGAGCACCGAACAGATCTGGGAATCAGCAACAGAAGCCCACACAAGACTCAATTCTGGCGAAAGCGGACTGGCGATCCACCCGGGCTGCGGTACCAACCTTGCGACCACCGCGCTTCTTTCTGCGACCTTCGCCTGGGTGCCGCTGCGGGGAGCGAAGTCCACTCTGTGGCGACTCCTGCTCGTCCCGCTGGCGCTGCTGTTCGCCTTCGTTGGTTTCAGCCTCAGCCGCCCGCTCGGACCCTGGCTTCAGAAATACGTCACCACCGAAGCGGATTTGGGCAACCTGCAAATTGTGGATATCGTGCCCGTGCGTAAAGGTGTTCATCGAGTGATAACAAAATAGTAGAGGCGAGGTCCCCTCGCCCTTGGCATTGGGCGGCAGGATGCCGCCCCTACTCAACCCTAAATCCATGCCCACCATCTTCCTCCTCTACGGCAATGACGAATTTGCCATCACGCGCAAACTCAAGGACTTCGAGTCAGATTTCAGCGACCCCACCACGGCCGACATGAACACGACCCGCCTTGAAGCGCGCACAATGACCGAGAACGATTTGAACAACGCGGTCAACGCCATGCCGTTCCTCGCGGCAAAGCGGCTGGTCTTCATTGCCTATCCTTCGGTCAAATTCACAAAACCCGATATCCGCAAGAAATTTTTGGAATTTCTAGAGAAGGCCCCCGATACAGCAAAGGTCGTTTTGTACGATACTGTGGAAAAACCCAAAGAAGCAGAGAAACACTGGCTGGTCAAATGGGCGGAGAAGAACAAGCCGCAGGTCAAAGCACAAGCCTTCTTCCTGCCACAACAACGCGACATGCCCGGCTGGATCATCAACGAAGCCAAAAATCAGGGCGGGCAGATCGAGTCGCAAGCCGCAGGCAAACTCGCCGAGATGGTCGGCGTGGATACCCGTCAGGCCGGGATGGAACTCTCCAAGTTGCTGGCGTATGTCAACTGGGAGCGAGCCGTGCGCGGGTCCGATGTGGAAGCGGTTTGTATCGTCACATCCCAACAAAGCGTGTTCGACTTTGTTGATGCGTTATCCCAAGGCAATGCCAAAACCGCACAGAAGTTATTGCATCGTTTGCTTGAGAACGAAGACCCATTCTCGTTGTGGGGCATGGTCGTGCGTCAGTTCCGTTTGTTGGTCCAGGCGCGCGAGATTTTGGATGCGCGCGGCAATAAGGACGATGTGGCGCGCGCGTTGGGGGTTCATCCTTTTGTAGCGGAAAAGACCACCGGGCAGGCAAGTCGTTTTTCCATTGACGCGCTTGAAAGCATTTATCGCCGCTTGTTGAAAATCGACGAGCAGGTAAAAACAAGCCAGGTCACATTGGACCTGGCTCTCGATACCCTGGTGGTTGAACTGGCGCGTTAAACTCAGAACAATGACGGCTGTTGGGGGATATCGCTTTCATCGCGTCCGCTCCAGCCAAATTTTTTCAGATCCACTTTATCCTTTGCGTCAAAGACGACACCCTCCGCTTCGAGCAGTGGACGTTGCCTTTCCGCGCCGGGGCGTTCGCTGATCTTGCCCTGCGAGTTGATGACACGCTGCCACGGCACATCGTCCGGGCAGTTTGCCATCGCGCCACCCACCCAGCGCGGAGCAAACGCAGCGTAGGCTTCGATCTCCACCCCATTGGGCGGGGGGATCATTTTGGCGATCTGCCCATAGGTGGCAACCTTCCCACGCGGGATCATGCGGGTGATCGCCCAGACTTGTTCATAATACGCTTGCGGGTTGGGAGGGGAAGAAAACGAAGGCATGAGTTTATCCTTTCGATAACGAACCGCTGACCACGATCTGTCATCTGTGGTCCATCGACTAATTACTTCCCGCTCCAGCCGTATTTTTTCATATCGATACGGCCGCGCGGATTGAAGAAGACACCTTCATCTTCGAGCATGAGTTTATGACGTTTCGCCTCCAACCCGTCCCGTTCTGTGATCTCACCCTTTGAGTTGACCACACGCTGCCACGGGACTTCGTTCGGACTGGCAGCCACAGCATTGCTGACCCATAAAGCGCCAAATTCGGCAAAGACAGCCGCGTCCACTCCAGCAGGCGGACGCAGCATTTTGGCGATCTGCCCGTATGAGGCAACTTTGCCGCGCGGTATCAAAGAGACGATATTCCAGACCTTTGCATAAAAGGCTTGTGGATCTGGGAGAGAAGGGATATCTGACATATTATTTCCTCATATTAACGCGAAGCAAAATATTTATAGAAGACCGTTTGCCGGACGTTGGCGATGAAATTCTGCGAGAGTTCATCCGTCATATATTGCAAGGTGACGATCCCATCCGCCGTCAGGGTAAAGGGATGCTCCCATTCCGGGGCGACGCCCTGCTCAAGATGGGTCACATGTTCGGGAATAGGCGGGTCGAACAAGGTAGGCTCCAGGATAACGTAATATTCGAAGGTACGATATATGGAACGATTGATCTCGTAAAGGGGTGTGAAAGAACCAATGACGAGAAGGACGATCAACGTGTAACGAACAACCAGACTCACAGATTTATTAAAAATGGCTTCACCGGTCATCAGCATCAAGTAGAAGAGCGGAGCGATGGAAGCCCGCATGACGAAGTCGCGCCCATTACCAAGTTGAATAAAGGGGATGAGAGCGAGCAGGAAACCGGTCACCACCCAGCGTGGATCCCTATATGTGGATGGCGCAAGCACCAGCCAAAAGAGCCCGCCTTCAAGTAAAAAGAAGGCCAGGAATTTGGCAAAGGACAGGGATTGGAATCCACGAGATTGGGCGGCAGTGTTGGCTGTAAAGAAAAAAGCAGAAAGAAGAAAGATGATCCCTGCTGCAGCAAGTTGTTCCCAGCGCAGATGTTTGAATGGAGATTTGAAAGTGGTCTTCTTGATGATCTCAATGAGGAGATAAGGGAGAAGTCCCACCGAGGCGAGAGGCGCGAAAAAGAAGCAAAGCGACCAGAGGAGAATGAGTTCGCTACGCTTGTCAGATTGCTTCTCTTCTGCGAGGTTCGCAATGAAAGAAATTACCAACCACGCTGGAATAGCCTGATTGAAGACCCAAAATAATTGCGTGGTAAAAGATGAGTACTGCAGATTCCCCGCCCAAATCTCCAGATGGGTAGTGGCGGGAAACAAAGTGGGATAAGTCTGGGGAAAAAAGAGCGTACCAAGGATGTCGAGTCCGCTAAAGAAGATCAGGAACAGGGTGGCCTTGAAGTTCGAAGTCTTAAGTACCGAAGCGAGATGATGAGTGGCAAGTAACAAGCCAAGAAACGACCAAACAAAAAGGGCGAAGTTGGCAACCTGCCAGTTAATCAGTTTTCCAACAATGGCCGAAGGCAACCAGAAACCGACGTAATACACCAGCATCTTGACCGGTCCGCTTTCGGGCTGGGCATAGTAAATTGGCCACCGAAAATCGATCAGGTCATGGAAGACCGCATTGCGCCAGTTATGATCCCAGTTTTGGAAGGCGTAACCGCCGATACCGGAGAGGAAGAGCCAGAAGACGGTAAGAAAGATCCAGTAAAAAGCAGAGGATGAAAAAGGAAGAAGGAAAGAAGGTTGGTTGTTGGAGATTGGAGATTGGGAATTGGTAAATAGTGATCTGTAAAGGGTGAAGAGAAGAACGAGCGCAAGAGGGATGGCTATAGTCAGACGAATCCAACCGAAAAGAAAGAGAAAAAAAGGAAAGGCCAGGTAGAGAATGGAGAATTGGCGTGAGTTTCTCAAGGCAGCGTCCTGAGCATGACTATCTTCGCTCATAGATGACATAATCTTCCCGTTCCATTGTAACGGAATAATGCGCGGCAAGAAATGCGCGCAAATCGGGAAAATCCCGGCTGGTATCTGCACCAGAGACCCAGGGCTTGTCATCGGACCTCACTTCAATGATAAAGCGAGGCTGGGAAGTCTGTAACTGATCCATGAAATCTGCGCGCAGGGATTGGATGTAGGGCTTGGATACATGGTGATAAAAATAAAAGTCAAACACATACGAAGTTGCGATCGGCACACGGGTTTCGAGCATGGCCAGCAGGGATCCCCCGGTCCAATCCAGCGGCTGGACATGGTCGCCGGGTTCAAGATGTTTCGCAAGAAAAGCGGAGATCTGCACAGCACGATCGGTGGAGGTGACGATCTCCCTGCCCTCAACCTGACGCAGAAAGGTTTGGGAAGGACGAATAGCGAAGAGGATGGTGATGAAAAGAATAACGGAAGAAAGAGGGAAGAGAAAGGAAGGGGAATGGGAATTGGGGGACGGGTGATCGGATGCCAGCGTTAGCGATGCGACGAGGATGATAATGTAATTGAATGGGATGTAGTGATAGGGGAAGAATTGTCCGGTGAGGGCCGGGTAGAGAGCGTAGATGAAGGCAAGGCTGGCCAGAAGATAGGTTTGGCGACTGCGATTGAGATAAATGCCAAGCCCGGCAGGAATGAGCCAGAGCCCGCTTCCGCCTAAACGCCAGAGTTGATCCAGCAAATAGGCTGTTCGCTCCGCTGACGGTGTGACGGTCAGCTGGCCGTTGATCTGGGTATAGAGCGGAATGTAATTACGGGTGATGGCAATGAGAGGAGCGAGGGAGCGAGTGAACGTCAGGTAAATAATGACGAGCACAACAGGAATTGCGAAGCCGATCGCTACGGGAAAAAGGATCTGCTTTGCAAGGGATGGCAGAGAAAGTGCGCGGCGTTGTTTTAAGTCTGCAATGTCAAAGAGCAGGAAGGGCACGAGTCCGAGCGCGGCGTGAGGTTTGATGGCAGCGGCCGCTCCATAGAGGAGGCCAAGCAGGAGGCGTTTACGAAAATCCAGAGAGTCGGTCACGCCGATCCAGATCGAAAAGGAAATGAAAATGAGGATGAGGTATTCGCGTTGCAAAGCAAGCGACGGGCCGCCCTCTAAATACTTGAGCCCGAATAGAATGGCGGCAGTAAAGGCGCTGAGCCTGCCAAAGCGAAACATGGCGCGATAGGTGATGAAAAGAAGAGCGGCAAGAATGGCAAGATCCAGCACACGGATGCGGACCGCGCCAAAGTTGCTGAGCAGGCCAAGCAGGGAATACGCGGCATAACTGCCGGGCATTTGGAAGTCGAAGAAGTCTTTATAGGGGACTGCGCCATTTTGCATGAGGAAGGCTTCGTAAAAGAGCGGGGCTTCGTCATGCGCGATGGGCCATTGAAGCGAGAAGACAGCTTGCGCCGCAAGGAAGGCGGCAAGCAGAACGATGATAATGGCGGTGACTCGTTGAAGATTATTGGACATCTTCTCCGAGATCCATTTCGGTGGTGGAGAGAATCTCGCGCGTGACCGGGTTGATCTTTGCGACAAAGTTCTTTTGGTTGACGTTATAGATGACCAGGAAAGTGGCCGGATCCTTGTAGTATTCCGAGAGAATGACATCCACATTCCCGATCAGTTCGGTATATCCGTTCCCGCTCACATCCGAGAAGGCCACAGTGAGTTTATCGCGGTAATCGAAAAAGCCGTCGCCGTTGATATCCGCTTTGACCACGTTGTAGACCCAGAATTCGATGGGCGGCGCAGGTTTGCTCGGCTCATTCGGGTCATAGACGGGCTGGGGATACCCGGCGGTCTGAAAGATGACGATGTTGTTATCAGGCAGAAGGCGGTGATATTCGCCGGTGACGGTATTGAAGAAGACATAGTTATAGGTGTTATATGAGGTGTAGCTGGAATAGCCGCTGCTGCTGATCCACTCAAAAGGGTTGAGGCTGGAGTCGCGGGTCACAGCCACGGGGACGATACCCGCCATCAAATAATCCGTGCCGGAAATGGGGTTGAACGCAGAGAGGGTTTTCTCCACCGGGGCGGGCGCAGACGGAGTGCCGCCATTCGTTGAAGTCTGCGGCGTGACCGCGCTGCGAGTGCAGGCGAAAGTGGAAAAGGACAGGGCGAATACAAGAGCAAGAACGGATATACGCTTCATCATGGCTGCCTTTCTTGAGCAAAAAGATCCCAAACCGAACCCTACCCGATAAATTCCCCGCCGACGATCTCGCGCTCCAACAGTTTCTTCTCAGCCGAAAACTTGAAATGGACCTCCACTTGTTGAAAGCAGCGGTTTTCCCCGATCAGCACTTTACGCGCATAATACACATCCCCGCCGCCTTCGTAATCCACACTCAAGTCATTATCCAGGTCGAGGCGGCCTTCGATCGTCTCGCCGCAGCGTTTGCATTTGACGGCGAAGGTGTAATAGTGCTTGCGTTGGGAAGTGGGCGCAGGGTTGAAAAGTTTTTTGAGGAAGTTCATTGGAAACTCCGTTCGAACGATGCAGGAAACATGACAGGAAGTATAAACCGGATTTTACAGAGCAGTTCTGCGCCCTGTTATGGTTTAAAGTCTGTTATGAACACCCATGGACCTTTATAAATCGCCCCAGTCTCTTCGAGATAAGTTTGATACGCTTGTTTTATGGGTAAGCCGGGATAGTTCGTTGAGAGCATGTTGGTGAGTAGAACATCCGGCGAATTTTTCTCAAGATAGGGGATCTGAAGTTCGATGGATCGGGGTTCGATATCTCCAACTGGGAAAGTGTTTTTGACGCAACGTCCTTCTTTGACAGGGGGTGCCCAATAAGGCTCACTTCCGGCGCGGCGATCACCACCGATGGCGGAGTCGAATAAGAGGTGCGAAATCAAAGGGGTGGATTGATTGTCGTCAATCCACAGCGTGGACTTACTGCTAATATTCCAGTCTGCGAACGATGGCGGCTGAAAACACAAATAGACGTTGGTGAAGGTCGGTGAGACCATGACGGTGTCCAACAGAATATCCATTCCATTGGCAGAGATCACTTGCTTTGGCTGGTAAGTCTTGATAGGCTGAATGGCCATATCAAAGTCGAAATGAAAATTTGCCAATATCTGATCATAGGCTGGCGCTGCATTCACTTCGAATGAAAGTTGCCCTTTCAAACGATCCGCTGTGAATAGAGTTAGGGGCGTTAATTCGATTTGAACGAGTTCGGGGTCCACCGCCGGACCAAAGCCGCCGCTGGTGTTGACCAAGTTTCCGTTTTCATCATATAGATCCAGGCTACCGAAGCGTCCATAGTAATTTGGGTCGCCAAAAGTGACATCCCCTCCGATAATGCGCACTTGAAAAATAAGATGCGAAGTGTCCGCGTAATACGACTCGATCGCAGCCGTAATCCCATTCACTGTGTGAGATTGAATGGCTACGTCAGGAACAATCGCTTCCCCGGCAGGGAGGGGAAGAGTCGTCGGAGTTGGGTTGACCCCCGCTATCGTTGGTTGTGATGTGCTTGTAGGGTTTACATCCACCCCTGATGGTTTTGGGAGATACAACGCAAGTACAACCAGTAGTGCAGCCCCTGCAATGAAGTAAACTGTCTTTTTCATGTTGATCCTCTGAAATATGTTTTTCACCCCATTCTCAGAGGGATCAGAATTAACTTCAACTGTGGATTCCCGCTGTTTTGCGGAGATTAAATCTTTTTCGGTTTCCCGTAATTGACTTCCCGTTAGTCTCAAGATCGCTTCGGCACGGGAGGCTACCCCCAGTTTCCTATAAATCTTCCCCAAATGAAATTCGACTGTTCTGGATGTGACATCCAACTCCAATGCCATCTGTTTATTGCTTTTGCCTTGCAGTAAAAGGCGAACTACTTCCAGTTCACGTTCGCTAAATAGACCTTTATCAAAAGCCATTTTGTTATCAAAACACCCACTTCTTCAACACATCCATTGCTTTGAGGTGGGTCAGGTCCAATTGCAAGGGCGTGATGGAGACGCAGCCTGCCCGCAATGCGCCGAAGTCGGTGCCGGGTTCGTCCACGCCGGTGGGGGCTTCGCCGCCGATCCAGTAATA
>DAOQBX010000015.1:0-10808 GCA_035340155.1 Anaerolineales bacterium
CACACTGGCTTTGCGCATCGTCCAGCAGGGCAATGCCAGCCGCGATTGGAACACGCACATCCTTCAGCGCATGGCCGATATCGATATGCAGCGCCTCGACTGGAAACAGGCCCTACGCGTCTATGAACAGATCCGCACGCTCGCGCCTGACGATGACGCCGCCCGCAAACAGCTCATCGAGTTGAATGTGCGCATGGGCCAGATCGACAAGGCCATGACCGAACTCGAGAGTTACCTCACCTATCTCGAAGGCCAGAACAAGAACGACCTCGCGCTCAACTTCCTCGATGAACTAGTGCGCGATCACCCGGCCCTGCCTGAACTCAAACGGACCCATGCCGCCCTGCTCCACCGCTCCGGGCGGACCAGCGAAGCCATCTCCCTGCTCGATGCACTGGGCGAAGCGCTGCTGCAATCCGGCGACAAACAAGGTGCGATGGAGGTCATCAACCAGATCGTGCTGATGAACCCGCCCAATTTGGAAGACTACCGGGCGTTGCTCGCACAAATGCGCAGCGGACTCGGCGGTCTGTAAGATCAACATGCAACAAAAATGTCTCGAAGGAAATCCTTCGAGACATTTTTTTAACTGATAGAATCCAGAGATATGACTCGCTGGCTTGACCCTACTCCTGTAGAGATCCCCGCTTCCTTCTCCGGCCTGGACCTGCATCCCCTCGTCGCACAGACCCTGTTGCGAAGGGGGATCCAACGTCCCGAAGAGGTTGAAGCGTTCCTGCATCCCGAAGCGACTCCATCCACAGCGTTCCCGGGGATCGAGACTGCGGTCTCGCTTTTGCGCGAGGCCATCCGGCGCGGAGATAAGATCTGCGTGTGGGGTGACTTCGATGTGGACGGGCAGACCTCCACGGCGCTGCTGGTTCAGATGCTGCGCGCGCTACAAGCGGACGCGATCTATTACATCCCAGTACGCGGAAAAGAGAGTCACGGTGTGCATGTCGATTCGCTCAAGCCGCTCATTGACGACGGCGCGCAAGTGCTGCTGACCTGCGATACCGGCATCACTGCGCACGAGGCGGTGGACTATGCCAACTCGCGCAATGTGACCGTCATCATCACCGACCATCACGACCTCGGCGAAACCCTGCCGAACGCACACGCCATCGTCAACCCCAAGTTGCTGCCCGAAGAACATCCACTGCGAAACCTTGCGGGGGTGGGCGTGGCATACAAACTGGCGGAAGCCATGCTTGAAGGCCGTGATCCGAATATCGAATTACTGGACCTCGTGGCTCTGGGCCTCATCGCCGATGTGGCCCTGCTGCAAAAAGAAACACGCGCGCTCGCCAAACAGGGGATCATTCAATTGCGCTCAACCAAACGCCTCGGCCTGAACGTGATGGCCGAACTTGCAGGCGCGGCGCTTGATACGCTCACCGAAGAGACCATCGGCTTTACCTTTGCCCCGCGTTTGAATGCGCTGGGCAGGTTGAGCGACGCCAACCCGGCCGTTGAACTGCTCACCACCAGCGACTCCGCCCGGGCGCGTGTGCTGGCGGCCCAGATCGAAGGACTGAACGCACAACGCCGCCTGCTCACCCGGCAGGTCCATGAGGCGGCGGAGGCATTGCTGCACGAAGACCCCGACCTGCTCAACCAGCCAGCCATCCTCCTGGCGCACCCCAACTGGCCCGGCGGTGTGGTGGGCATTGTCGCCAACAAACTCGTCGAACGCTATCACAAGCCGGCCCTGCTCTTCAGCGAGTCAGAGGATGGCATCCTGCGCGGCTCGGCACGTTCCATCGAAGGGCTGCACATCACCGAAGCCATCGCCACGCAAAAAGACCGGCTGCTCGGATTCGGCGGTCATCCCATGGCGGCGGGCATGTCGCTGCACAAGGAGAACCTGACCGCCTTCCGCAAGGGACTGGGCAGGGCCATTGAAGGACAATTGGGGAGCATCGTCTTTGAGGAGCCCACGCTTCAGATCGACGCCTGGCTGGGTCTCTCTGACCTGACCCTTGATCTCGCCGACAGTTTGGACCTGCTGGCTCCTTTTGGCGCAGGCAACCCCGAGCTGACGCTGGCGACTCGCAATGTCACATTAAAGTCCGTGCGTGAGATCGGCAAAACGAAAGAGCACCTGCGCCTGAACGTGGAAGACGAACATGGGGAGATCGTCAGTTTTCTGTGGTGGGGCGGCGCAGGCGAAGACCTGCCCCCCACAGGCGCTAGATTCGACATCGCCTATTCCCTGCGCGCAAATTCCTACCGCGGGCAGCGCCAGGTGACGCTGCAGTTCCAGGACTTTCGCATTACCGAAGAAAAGCCGGTGGAGGTCAAAGAGACCCGGTTGGAGGTCCGCGATATGCGCTTGCAATCTGCCACGCTGAACCTGCAGCCATCCACTTTAATTTGGGCCGAAGGCGCCGACCGCTCTGCAGGCAGAACGCGCAATGAACTGCACCCCGCCGATGAGTTGACCATTTATACTGCGCCGCCTTCGCCAGCCGAGTTGAAGAAAGCGCTGGAGATCGTCCAGCCGAAGGTGGCCTACGTCTTTGCCATTCCACCTGCCGAAGAAACGCCTGAAGAGTTCCTCACCCACCTGGCGGGTTTGTGCAAGTTCGTGCTCAACCAGCGGCGCGGCGAAACGACCATTCCGGAACTTGCGGCAGCCATGGCGGCACGGGATGCGGCAGTGCATCTCGGGTTGGAGTGGCTTGGGGCGGGCGGTCAACTTTCGGTGAGGGTCGAAGCGGGGCAGGTCTTCCTCACAAAAGAGACCCGGGGAAAGAATCCGTATTTGCAGGCCGAATTGCATCAGGCGATCAAAGGGGTATTATCTGAAACGGCTGCTTATCGAAAGTACCTGACCACGGTGACTCCCCTGCATCTGTAATATATGGTCATCTGAAGTCCTTGAAAATTGGGAAATTCATCCTATTTCTTTCGCATTTAAAATCATTATAATAAATACTGTCAAAGGGTGTGAGAAAGAAATGGATCCCAAAATCCGCGGATCCATTTATAAGGCGTTCGCCTGACTAAACAAATTTTCGCACACAGTTCTATTGCGTTTTGCAAGCAGGAGTGATCGATGTCCGATCCGAATAAAAATAATATCAGCCCGCCCATGGACCAGCATATCCATCTTGAAGTAAAAAGCCATGCGGAACAGGCTCTGTTGGAATGCGAAGATAGGTTTCGAAATTTGTTCGAAACCATTTCACAAGGGGTGATCTATTTTGATCCCAGCGGAAGAATTCTTTCTGCCAACCCGGCAGCGAAAAAAATTCTAGGGATCACCCTTGACCCGGCCAAAACTTACACATTTCGGAGTCCTGATTGGCGCATCATGCGTGAAGACGGGTCGGACCTGTGGGATGATGAGCATCCTTTCACAGTAGCTTGCAGGACAGGGCAGCGAGTCGATCCAATCGTAATGATCCTGCATAACCCCATTACCCGTTTCCACCAATGGTTGTCGGTCAGCGCGATCCCGCTTTTTCATCCGGGGGAGGGAAAACCCTATCAGGTGATCTCCACCTTTGAAGATATCACGGAGGCAAGGGTCACAAAAATGGCCATTGAGGATGGCAGGGAAAAGTATCGCCAGTTCTTCAATCAAAGCAGCGAAGGTATCTGCCTGATCGATGAAGGCGGTCATATCATCGAATGGAACTCTGCGATGGAAAGGCTTACCGGAATTTATTATGCCCAGGCAGTCGGCAAATATTTCATGGAGATCCAAACCGCGCTCTTCCCCAGTCCGCCCGATGCCATCTTCAGCGAAGAACAGAAAAGACGGGTTGGTCAGTTACTTCTAACCGGCAGGGCAGATTTTCTGAATCAGGTTATTGAGATCTCGATCAAAAACATGAACGGGGAAATCCACATCGTCCAGCAGATGACCTTTCCGATCAAAACCAATAAGGGCTACCAGATCGGGCTGACGGCTCACGATATCACCAAGCGCAAACAAGCCGAGGGGACCCTGCGCGAGAGCGAGGAAAAATATCGTATGCTCTTCGAGAATATGAGCGAAGGTTTTTCCCTCAATGAGATCATCACGGACGAGAACGGCCAGGGGATGGATATCCGCATTTTGGATGCCAATGCAGCTTATGAAAGACATATCGGTTTTAAACCAAGCGAGGTCATTGGCCGGACCGTACGTGAAGTGACTGGAAAAATATCGCCAGACCAGATCGAACGGTATGCAGAAGTGGTACGAACAGGGAAACCCCTGACCACTGAGTTCTTTTCCACCATTCTCAAACGTCATTTTCGCATGAAGGTCTTTTGCCCGCAACCCGGCCGTTACGCCTCGATCGTTGAAGATATCAGCGAGAGGAAGGAAATGGAAGAGGAACTGCGTGTGAGCGAGGAGCGTTTTTCAGCCATTTATCAGAACAGCCCCGCCGCCATTTCCATCAGCGATCCCCGGGATGATTCATTGGTCGATGTCAACAACGCTTTTATGAGTCTGTTCGGTTATGAACGGCAGGAATTGATCGGAAACACGCTCGCCAGTCTAAATCTGTGGGTCGACCAGGGGCAACTGAAGAATGAACTCCGTCCATTAAGCGGGGAAAAATCTTTGAGAGAACTGGAGGTGAAACTGCGCGCCAAGGATGGGACCGTCCACGATGTGTTGATCTCCTCCGAATTGATCGAAACAGGGGATACCCCTCTGCGCATCACCATCGGACAGGATATTACCGAAAAAAAACGAGCCGAAGTCCGCATCGCCGCCATGGCGCAACGTTATCAAACCCTGCTCAATACGGCGACCGACGGAATCCACATCCTTGACTCGCAAGGCAATGTCGTGGAAGTCAACACTGCATTTTGCGAAATGCTCGGGTATTCGCAGGAGGAGATGCTGCGTCTCAACGTGGCCGACTGGGATACGCAATGGCCGAAAGAGGAATTGCTGGATAAGATCCAATCCTTATTTCAACAACCAGCCCTGTTCGAAACCGTCCACCGCCGCAAGGATGGCGTGGTCATTCAGGTGGAGATCAATGCGACAAGGGTCCTCCTTGATGGCCAAAACTTTCTTTACGCTGCCGCGCGCGATATTACCGAACGGAAACGGGTGGAGGAGAATTTGCGCGAGAGTGAGGCCCGCTTCCGTGAAGTCATCGAGAACTCCCTGGATGCCTCGTATAAACGCAACCTGAAGACCAATACCTATGAATACTTCAGCCCGGTCCTGGAAAAGGTCTCCGGCTATTCTCCTGAAGAGTTCATCAACCTGCCTCTCGAAGATACCCTTAGCCTCATCCATCCAAATGACCTGACCAGGATCGAAAGCATACTTGCTGACGCGCTGAACAGCCCTGAGGGCGCTTCCCATCAAATTCAGTACCGCCTCAAACACAAACAGGGGCATTTCTTATGGCTGCGTGACCAGTTCATTGTCAAACGGGATGAGACCGGGCAACCTGCTGCGATCATCGGCAGCATCAGCGACATCACCGAGCGCAAAGAGGCAGAAGACGCTTTGCGTGAAAGCGAAGCCCGCTGGCAATTCGCCCTCGAAGGCGCCGGCGAAGGGGTGTGGGATTGGGAAGCACAGACCGACCGGGTCTTTTTCTCGAACCAATGGAAGGCCATACTGGGTTTTGAGCCGGGTGAAATCGGGAACACCTTAAGCGAATGGGATCAACGCGTCCACCCGGACGATAAAGCCTATGTTTATGGTGAGATCGAAAAACACTTTTCCGGTCAGACCCCCATCTACACCAGCGAACACCGCGTGCAAAGCAGGGACGGTTCTTATAAATGGATCCTTGACCGCGGTAAAGTCATCAGCCGCACCCCGGACGGCAAGCCGTTGCGGGTCATCGGAACCCATACGGACATCACCGAGAGAAAACTGGCCGAACAAAAATTACGCGAAAGCGAAGCGCTGTTCTCCACTGTTTTCAATGCCAGCCCGGCCGCCATTGGGCTTGTCCGCCGGAGCGACCAGCGCTTCCTGCGGGCCAATCCTGCTTTTGAAACCCTGAGCGGGTTCAAAAGCACAGAACTGACAAGCATCACTTCGCAGGAAACGAACCTGTGGGTGGAACCGAAGAAACGGGAATATTATTTTCAGACCATGAATTCCGTGGGCAGGTTGCGCAATTTTGAACACAAATTCCGGCACAGGGATGGGCACCTCATGGATATGATCATCTCCGCCGAGAGAGTTCACGTAGGCGGTGAAGAATGCATCCTGACCATTGGGCAGGATATCACTGAGATCAAAAGAATAGAAGCGGAATTGCGCGAGAGCAGGGCAAAACTGCAGGCGATCATAGATGCCTCCCCGATCCCCATAGGACTCAATGATGAATTTCAACATATCACCTACCTGAACCGCGCCTTTGTGGAGACCTTTGGTTATACCACCGAGGATATTCAAACCCTTGACCAATGGGCGCTGCTTGCCTACCCAGACCCTGAATACCGGCAGTGGGTATTTGAAATGCGGAAGGAAAGGCATGCCCAAAATCAGTCTGCAAAAATCCACCTTATACCCTTGGAACTTGAAGTGCGATGCAAGGATGGCAGCCACAAGACCGTTCTCTTAAGTTCCTCCTTCCTTTCAGATAAGTTTGCCGGCGAGCAGCTCGTAGTGTTCTACGATATTACCGAGCGCAAGTTCACAGAAGAAGCCTTGCTGCTAAGCGAGCAAAAGTTCCGCGCATTGGCTGAGAATACCCCCAATGTAGTATTTCTATGCAAGAACGATACGCGCTACTCATTTCTCTATTTAAACAACGCCATTGAGCAACTGACTGGCTATCTCAAAGAAGAGTTCCTCGATAACGGGTTGACTTTCTTCGATCTGTATCACCCCGATGACCTGCACCTGATCCCACTCGCCCATGAGGGCTTTGAAGTTACCAAGGATCGAAAGCCATTCCACATCACATACCGCATTCGCCGCCGGTCCGGGGAGATCCGCTGGGTGGATGAATGGGGTACCGGCATCATCACCCCGGAAGGACAGGTGGAATCTTTCATGGGGGTTATGATCGACATTACGGACAGAAAAAAGGCCGAAGCAGAAATACTAGCCCAGCGCGATTTCGCCACCCAGATCGTTAACCTGATGGGCCAGGGCCTTACGGTCACGAATGCCGAAGGCCGGTTCGAATTCGTCAACCAAGCCTATGCCAGCCTCTTCGGCTATGAACCCGCCGACCTGATCGGCAAAAAACCCAAAGACGTGACCGTGGCAGAAGAGCATGCAACCCTGCAAGACCAACTGCAACAACGAATGGCCGGCCTCACCAGTACGTATGAGTCACAGCTGCTCCGCAAAGATGGCAGCATTGCCCAGGTGCTCATCACCGGGGTGGCCAGAAAAAGCATGGATGGCAAGTACGCCGGAACCATCGCTGTCATCACCGATCTCACGGAAGAAAAACGGGTCCAACACGAATTAAAGGCCGCCAAAGCCGCCCTTGAAAAAGCCCTGGAGTTGGAAAAAAATCTATCCCACACCGACGAATTGACCGGCATCCATAATCGGCGTCACCTCTTTGAGCTGGCCGAACGCAAGGTGGCCGTAGCCAACCGCTACAAACAGCCGCTGGCCGTGATGATGTTCGATATCGATCACTTCAAAAACATCAACGATACCTACGGTCACGCCACCGGCGACGAGGTGCTCAAATCCGTCGCGCAGATCACCCGCAGCGAGTTGCGCGAAGCGGATATCTTCGGGCGCTACGGCGGCGAAGAATTCATCCTGCTCCTGCCCATGACCACCGCCCAGCAGGCCTTTACACTCGCCGAGCGCATTCGCACACAGGTTGCGGCCCTGCGCACACCTTCCGATAAAGGCGAAGTGTCCATCACCCTCAGCATCGGCGTCATTGAACTGAACCACAGCACAAAACGCGAGACCGCCGAAGATATCTTCCGCCGCGCCGATATCGCCATGTACGCCGCCAAAGCCACCGGCCGCAATTGCACAGTGGTGCTCGACTCGAACCTGCAAACTGGATCATGACCCAAACGATCCCCGCTTCCTTCCTGGACCTGGCCAAGGGTCCGCGTGTGGCCGCCTTCACCACGCTCATGCCAAACGGCTCACCGCAAACCACCCCCGTCTGGTGCGACTATGACGGAACGGTGATGCGCGTCAACACCATGCGCGGCTTTCGCAAAGAGAAGAACATGCGCGCAAACCCAAAGGTCACCCTGCTTGGCTACGACCCGCGCCAGCCCTTGCGCTCGCTCGAAGTCCGCGGTGAAGTGATCGAGATGACCGAAGCCGGGGCCATGGAACACCTCGATGCCCTGACCCTGCTCTACACCGGCAAGACCCCCTACTTCGGCGCCTGCGTCCCGGCCGAATGGCGCGAAAAAGAAATACCCACCTTGTGCAGGATCCGCCCGCTGCACGTGGTCACATTGGATGCAAGGAAAAAAGATGCGCAACCGGTCACCCCATTGGATGTCCATCCACCTCTCACCGACCTGTCCCGCTCCCCCATCCCCGCTTCGCACCTGGACCTGATCACTCGTCCCATCCATGGAGCGTTCACCACGCTGATGCCGGACGGGCAGCCGCAATCCAGCCTGGTATGGTGTGACTATGACGGCGAATGTGTCCGCATCCACACCTCGCTCGAACGCCAAAAAGGACGCAACCTCAGCCGCAACCCGGCCGCCTCCCTGCTCATCGTAGACCCGCAGAACACCGGCCGCTTCATCCAGATCCGCGGCACCGCCGAACTCATCCGCAATGGCGCACTGGAATCCCTGGACCAGGTCACCCGCCAATACACCGCGCACCCCAGCTACTACGGCCACGTCTTCCCCGCCGAAAAGCAGGCCCAGGAAACCCGCATCCTCTGCCGCATCCACGCCAAACGGGTAACCGTGGATGCGATCCATAATTGATTCAATCAAAAAAATCCATGGCCCCGAAGAAGTCTTCGAAATAGGCGATCAGGTCGCGGGCTTTTTCGCGGAAGGGACCGTTCTCCGGGCTGCGGTCTTCCATTTGCGTGAGCAACCGCTCTCGAAAACTGACGGTCTGTAAAGCGGGCAGGTACGCCTCCAAGTCGCGGATCATGGCATGGGCCTGTTGCACTTTCGCCAGCGCATCGGGCAGGGACGTTTCTGCTTCGATCAATTCCTTGAACTGCTTGCATTTGTAGCGGGCGCAACTGCGCGGATAATCCGGCGAGGTGTATACAGTGCAGGTCCCATCCCATCGGGCGCAGGGTTGCAGGAATCCGCGCTGGCGGGGATCGTTGCGGATGACGGTCAGCCCAAGTTTTTCCACCCGGTCGAGTTCGTTCGCGTCGAGCCGCACCCATGAGAAGAGATGCCCGGAGCAGCACAGGCCACAGGCTTTGCAAAGAAGGTTGGCGGGAGAATCGGTCATGCCGGGAATCATATCAAAGAGTCGGCGTGGAGGAAGGCCCGGAAATCAGGGATCTTTCCCGGTGAATGCGAAGCGAAAAAAACAGGTCACGCGAATGGCGTGACCTGTTTTCATCTAATTCAGGGGTAATCCCAACTCTTCCAGTTTTTCCTTTGTGGGCCAGCCTTTTTCATCCCAACCGCGGACCTTGTAGAACTCGGGCAGCATCTTGTCGAGTTCCACCACCTTGCCCTTGGCGGGACCGTCAGGCAGCGGTTCGTGCAGCATGCGGTGCGGCAGGGTATCTTCGGTGGAACCGGCTTTGAGCAGGAACATGCGCTCGAGGTTGTAGACGCGCTCGGCGGCCTTCAAGGCTTCTTCGGGGGAATACTCCGCGCCGGTGGACAGGTTCATCATGTTCGCCAGGGTCTGCGGCAGGATCATGCGGTCCTTATTGAACATGTAACGAATACCGACGAACACACACACGCCGGAAGAGTCCATCAAGGCAAAGGAGTCTTCAAAGTGCTTGACCAGTTCCGGTTTGCCTTCGGTCGCGAGCGGATCTTCCTTCACCGGCACGCCAAAGACCTCTTCATAGGCCACGTCGCCTTCCATGTGAGAAGCGCCCTTGTTGGAGGTGGCATACAACAGGCCCATGCCCTGTGAGCCGCGCGGATCGTAGCCGGGGAATTCCTGCTTGCGGGTGGTGACGGCGATCTCGGGGTGGCCGTACTTCTCGCACAGGCGGTAACTGCCCTGCGCCAGGTCTTTGCCAAAGCCTTCGTTGTAAGCCATCTTCTTGATCATTTCGATCATGGCGTCATGGTCGCCGAACTTCAAGGGCATGCCGATGACCTCTTCGGGAATGTAGCCCTTCTCGTACATTTCCATCGCCGCAGCAATGGTCATGCCGGTGGTGATGGTATCCATGCCGTATTCGTTGCACAGGTAATTTGCCTTGAGCAGCGCAGCCAGATCCGAAACGCCGCAGCCTGTTCCCAAAGAGGAAATGGTTTCGTACTCGGGACCTTCCCCCTTGCCTTTATATGGGCCATCGGGCACTTCGGTAAGGCGTCCGCACGAAAGCGGACAGCGATAACAAGGTGTGTGGCGGATGAGATATTGGTTCTTGAGCGCGTCGCCATCCACATTGTGGACGTGTTCGAACGTGCCCTGCAAAAAGTTGCGCGTGGGCAGAATGCCGAGGGTGTTGGTCACCTGCGGCACATACGAGGTACCGTAGATGCGCATGTTCGAGCCCTTCTTCACATCTGCACCGACGTTCTTGGAGGTCTCCACGCTGATGCTGCGCATCGCTTCGGCATCGTGCAGGGCGGGGTTCTTGTTGCCCATGGCCACCACAGCCTTGAGGTTCTTCGAACCCATCACGGCGCCCACGCCGGAGCGCGCGGCTGCGCGATGTTTGTCGTTCATGATGGCGGCCATCAGCGCGAGGTTCTCC
>DAOQBX010000016.1:0-10650 GCA_035340155.1 Anaerolineales bacterium
CGCTTGTCGATCCTCGTCCCATGCCCAGGCCGGTCAAGATCTCTTTCTGGATCTTCATCCTATCCCTTTTCCTTGCGGGTGGGGCGCTGGTCTTAAAGGCTCCCATCTTCCCTTGGGCGTTAAAGCCGGATACCTCTGTGATCTTTGGCTGCATCTTCCTCGGTGATGCCTTTTATTTCCTTTATGGCATATTCCGTCCGCATTGGCATCATGCATTGGGGCAATTGCTTAGTTTCCTTGTGTATGATCTTGTGCTCATTGTCCCCTTTGTTGGCCTGCTTGGCAGTGTGGAACCGGGGCGTATGCTCAACCTTGTGGTGTACACAGCGGTACTGATCTACAGCGGTGGGCTGGCAGTTTACTACCTGTTCATTTCACCTGATACCCGCATGAAATTATCCTGATCTGGAATCAAAAAGAGACCCGTTCTTCTTACGGGTCTCTTTTTGATGAACCTTATACTCGTGAAAGACTGTTGTTGACTTTGCTGAATACGTTTCCAATGATGGGGCCGAGAATCATAAGCGCTGCAATAACAACAATGGCAACCAGTACAAGGATCAAAGCATATTCGACTAATCCCTGGCCTTTCTCTTTTGGTGCGAAGAGCATCACACTCACCTCCTTTCGTTTTGAAAATAACGGTCAAAATTATATTGAAATTATATATGAAAGATTGTGCATTCGGAAGTTGAAATAATTACAATTGTGTTAACCTGCTAAAACGAAAGAACGGCCATACGGCCGTCTATGCCAGATTTCCCAAAACCTTTTTATAGAATCGATAGCGTTTATATATTTTTGCCCCCATATGATGGGCCAGATCCCAGGTGTCGGGATTGTCTTCGCCGGTCAGCGAGAGGTCGGCCCACTGATATCCCCGGGCGATGGCGCGTTTGGTCATCTCGGAAAATAGCAGGATGGCTGCGCCGGTATCCCAATATTCCGGCAACACCGCCACACTTTTGATCGACAGACACTTGGGTTTCAGGTTCTTGTAACGCAGGGCGCGTAGATAGTCCCATGGATTTCTCAGGCCATTGAGGTGGATCAGGATCTCGTTGAAATTTTGTATGGCAGGAAACCAGCCAATGGCTTTCCCGCCATCCTCTGCGAAGAGAATCAGTTCCGGGTCGGCCATGTCCTTGAGCGGCAGCAGCATCCCTTCGATGGCTTCGCGGGTATACGGTACAAAGCCTGGCAGGTGTTCCAGCGCGCGGTTCTGCAGGATATGGATGCGCCCGATCTCGCCTTCAATATCGCTCATATCCACTTTGCGGACGGTGAAGCGTTTGCGTTCGCGCACACGGTCGGCGAGACGGTGCAGGCGTTGGATCCGGGCATCATTCGGGTTCAGGTTGCAGGCGTAAGCGAGACCGTCGTCGTGGCGTTTCTCAAACCCGAAGCGCTGAAAAAATTCCCCGTAGTAGGAAGCGTTGTGTCCGCATAAGATGACCGGTGGCCTATCCCAGCCTTCGATAAGAATTCCGCGCCCGTTCTCACGGTCAAGGTTGTAGGTGCCGCACAGCATGGTCAGCCCATGGTCATGTGCCCAATCTTCTGACTTATGAAACATCGCTTCGGCCACGGCATAGTCATGAACGCATTCAAAAAAGCCCAACGAACATTCGCCCGCTTCTCCACCAACCTCATGTGAGCAGCAGATCGTGCCGACCGGCTTATTATTTTCCCAGGCGATGAAGAAATCGGCATAGCCGTTCTTGAAGAAGATGCCTTGTGACGGGTCCGTTTCTTTTCTGCGCTCTGAGAGGATTGGAGGTACCCAAAGCGGATCGCCCCGATACATCTTCCATGGAAAGGTCAGGAAGATCTCCTTCTCACGTTTGTTCGCCACCTTGCGGACTTCGATCATTCAGCCGCCTCCAGGCGGGCCCTGCGCCGTTCTTCGAGTTCCCGTGTGATCTGCTTGAAGTTCTCACGCCCCAGCGGATAGAGCAGTGTGAACAAAATTCCCAACGAGATGGTGATCGCTGGAAGCGGCCCTGCCACAAAGCGGATGCCTGCAATGGCACTCTGTGGCTGCGTGGCGCTATTGGAGACATATCCCGTGTTCTGCAGCACCAGCAATGCCGCCGGTACAGCGATGGACGAGGCCACCTTTTGTGCGAGCGTGATCAGACTATAAAGCATACCCTCCTGCCGTTCCCCGGTCTTCCATTCGCCATACTCGATCGCGTCCGGCAGGATGGCCCATGGCATCACATGCATGGCTGAGACTCCGATACCCGCCAACACGCACAACACCATGATGAACGTCAGCCCGGTCTGCGGGGTCAGCGCAGAGAGGATCAGCAACACCACTGCCAGAAAGGAAATGCCGCTGATATATGCCCAGCGCTTGTTCAACCGCCGTGAGACCCATTCCCACAACGGCAGGGCGATCATGGCCACCACAAAGATGGTGGCCATGATCATATCGCTCTGCGCCTCGCGGTTGACCACATACTTAACATAATACAACAGGATGACCTGAATGATGCTCATCGTCACGCCGTTGAACAGGAACATGGTCAACCCAAAGATGAAAGGCTTGTTCTGCCAGGTGGCCCTGACCGACTCTTTTACGCTCAGGGATGGTTCGTGGTTCATGAACTCAGGCCGTTCGCGTGTAAAGAAGAAGACCAGAAAGAGCGGGAGTGCCGAGATCACCCCGAACATTGTGCCCATCAGCAGCACCCGGTTCGCGTGATCGGGACGGAAGCCATCCACCACCCATAGCGGCAGGATAAAGGCGATCAGGCTGCCCAGGATCGAGAAGAACATGCGTGTGGAGGTCAGGCCGGTGCGCTCATCGTAGTCACTGCTGAGTTCCGGGGTCAAGGCGAAATACGGCATGTACACAAAGGTCGCGGCTGTGTCGTATAGCGCAAAGGCAATGGAGTAATAGATCGCCAGTGCTGTTGCACCCTCAAGCGGCGGCTTCCACCATAGCAGGATGTAGGCAGCGGCAAAGGGCAGCGCCCCGAACAACAGAAAGGGTCTGCGGCGCCCCCAACGCGAACGCGTCCGATCTGAGATATACCCAACGATGGGATCATTTACATAATCCCAGGTACTGCCAACGAAGATGGCAATGGCGGCAATGTACGGCTGCACACCCACCACATCCGTCAGGAAGAGAGCAAAGTACACGCTCAGAATGGTGTTCGTCAGGCTGAAGCCCAGATCGCCCGAACCATAGATCCACTTGATACGCCGTGACAATTTCTCGGTCATCCGTTTCCTCCGGTGGAAAATCCTGTTTGAGACTTAAACCCACGGGGCTGCGATTGGGGACGCTCTTGATTTGACTTTGATACAATCGTGTCTTCGATTTATCGTCTCGCATCTTACCCGTACCGATTGGAATCCCCCCATTGAATTTCTCCCTCCTCTTTATTTTCATCACCGTCTTTGTGGACTTGCTCGGCTATGGGATTATGTTGCCGTTGCTGCCCTTCTTCGTCCAAGCGCAAGATGGCGGCGCGGCGATCGCCGGCGCATTGAGTTCGCTCTATGCCGGGACGCAACTCTTTGTAGGCCCCATTCTGGGCGCGCTTTCAGACCGTTATGGGCGCAGGCCGGTCTTGCTGGTGTGCCTGCTTGGTACATCACTGGGATATCTTATGCTTGGGTTGGCGAATTCATTGCCGTTGATTTTTCTTGCGGTCTTCATAGACGGGTTGACCGGTGCGAACCTCACCACCGCCTATGCCTACATCGCCGACTCGACCACCTCTGAGAATCGCTCGCGCGGCATGGGCATGGTCGGCGCGGCCTTTGGTTTGGGGATGATGGCGGGTCCCGCTTTGGGTGGGCTGCTCAGTCGCTATGGGCTTTCGGTCCCCGCCTTTACCGCTTCTGCCATTGCGCTGGCGAACGTGCTCTTTGGCTTTTTTGTTTTGCCTGAGTCGCTTCCGGTTGAACGACGTGAGATTAAACCGGCGTCACAGATCTTCAATTGGGTAGGTCAGTTCAAAGAATTATTTCAACGTGCCAGCATACAAAAACTTTTGATCGCGATGTTCCTGCTCAACCTTGCGTTTGCCGGGTTGCAATCGAATTTCCCGTTGTATTCAAACTTCCGCTTTCAGTGGACGCCCACACAGAACAGCCTGTTCTATCTGTATGTCGGTGTGTGCGCGGTCTTCATTCAGGGATTTTTATTCGGCAAACTCCAGCCGCGCTTCGGCGAGAAACGTCTCACGGTTGTGGGGCTCATGCTCATGGTGGCGGGGTTGGCTGGCATGGCGTTCGCTCCGCAGGCATGGATGCTTTTCCCCGCAGTGACTGTTGTTGCTTTGGGTACAGGGACAAGCATCCCTTCGCTTACGGCTTTGGTCTCGCTGCGTGTCTCTGAGTCTGAGCAGGGTCGCCTGATGGGCGGCACGCAGACCTTGCTTTCGTTGACGAATATTTTTGGCCCCATTCTCGCAGGCGTGTCTTTTGAGGTGATCGCTTTTTCTGCGCCATATTGGCTGGGGAGCATATTTTCTTTGATCGCATTGGCTGTGGCGTATGTATCGTTGTGTCAGAGTGGTTTCGATACGGCAGCAGCGGTCGGGTAGGAATAAAATCTTTCTCGATTTATTCCGCCTGCTTGACCGTCAAATGACTTTCCGTATCGCGCTCACCGCAGCCTGGATCCCGTTCTCTTTTGCCAGTTCTCCACGGATGGTTTTTGTTCTCACTTTCATGCTCTCATCATTCAACGCTTGGAGGATGGCTTGAGATAAATTTTCTGCATTAAGTTTCCGCTGGGGGATGGATAGCCCTGCGCCGATCTTAACGACCCGCTCGCCCCAATAGAATTGGTCAATGGCGAGCGGTAAAGCAATGGTTGGAATGCCTGCATGGAAACTTGCGGAGGTGGTTCCTGCACCGCCGTGGTGGACGGCGACTTTTACGCGCGGATACAGCCAATCATGTGGGACGTATTCAACGGGGAAGATGCTTGCGGACTTAACCTCACTGTGCCATTTGGCGGGAATGATGAGCACGGCTTGGACGTTTGCCTTGCTCAAGGCCTCTTCGAGCATGGGCAAATATCCCTGCGTGCCCGGGCTGCCGAAACCAATGGCGATGACATTCTCTGCGGAGATGAATTGCTCCAGGCCTTTGGGTGGAGTCCATTCTGGCGTGGCTGGGCGCCAATAGCCAGTGATGATTTGTTTTTCATTCCAATCTCGCGGGCGCGGCACGATGATTTCACTAAACGCATTGAGTGTGATCGGTTGGTGCGAGTCTGCTTGGAGGGAAGGGTCAAGCCAATGGGCAGGACCCAGCCCAAAGTCTGTGCGACGCGCATGGTTGATCTCGGAGCGCCACGAAAGCCACGTGGCTTGAGTCACTGCCCATTGCGAGAACCAATTTCCGATCCCTGATAGAGAAAAACGAAATGGAAGCAGCGTAGATGGAAACTCACGAGTGGGAGTGAGCGGCTGCAAATTGGCGCGGATGGCGAGAATGCCCAGCCCTTCGGCGATGTGCGCACCCCAGATAGCGGGCAAGCCATGAATGAGCAAGTCAGAGCCGTGACAGGCTTCGGCGGCGGTGTGCAGCATACGCCTGTAAAGCGGCCGGGCTTCTTTTAGAAAGTTGCGTGTAGATTGAATGGAGCGGATGGGATTGGTGCCGACTGTGAAGGGGGTAAAGTCACCTTGTTCGATCATCAGGTCAGTGGGATTGCCGTCGAAGGGGGCAAATGTAGGGAATGGGCCGGCCCGGTTCCCTGCAATAAGATTTGCAAAACCGCGCGGCGCAGCGATGCGGACGTTATAACCCGCATCACTCAGGCCTTTGCCTAGCGCAATGTAGGGAACCACATCGCCGCGGGTGCCGCTGGTGAGAAGGGTGATGTTCTTTTGCATTTTCTGCAGGAGCGGAGTACTTCGCCCTTATGCGATTTTCTCGAAGACCAACATTCGATACTCCACCACCTTCATGTGCAGGCATTGCTGCAATGCCATGCTGCCGAGCATGGATGGGACAATGGCATGCTGGATGGGAAGTCTTTCGCCCAGGAATAACAGGGTGCTGGCGAGGAGGTCCGGCAGGTTGCGCAAGCGCAGATAGGGTGTGAGTTCGTCGTTCTTGATGAGGCGGAGGTGGTGAGATTTTGCGAACTGAGTCGCTCGGTCCACGGTCCTTATACCGGGGACGTACCAACCCTTGATGAAAGCGTCGAACCATTTTTGCTCATATTTATTCAATAGGCGCGCTGCCTGATGATCATCCACGAGGATGAGTTTGCCGCCAACCCGCAGGAGTCGGCTGGCTTCCTGGAAATACTTCTCAGGGTTCACAGCATGACAAACGGCTTCCACCGAATAGACTGCGTCCAGCGACGCGCTTGGAAGTGGAACAGAAGTGAAGTCTCCTTCAGCAAAACGGATTCGATCTTGTAAACCAAGTTGCTTTGCTGAGTCCTGAGCGAGCCTGGCTTGTACGGGGCTGAGGGTCAGTCCGAGGGCGGGAGACGGGCTTTGTAATCGTGGATGGATGTAGAACAGGCTTGCGCCCACACCGCAGCCGAGGTCTGCGATATGGGCATTTTCCGGCGCAACGGAATCGATCTCTGTTTTGATGAGCGCATTGGATGTATTCAGTGCTTCTTCGAGGGATTTTGTGTTTTGCATCCACAACGAGCGATGGATGTTTTGGGTCTGTTTGTGGCCGCTGAATTTCAAAAAGAGGCTGGTGTTCTCATCGTAATATGTGCGGACGGAGTCAGTGGTAATGGGCATGGGTAAATTATAATTTCTCGTGGAAAGTCTATTCCATAGAGAGGAAGCGTATCCAGTGTCACTTACCCCTTGGAAGATCCTTAATTCAGAATATGTCCATCCGCGCTTTCGGGTGGATACCGTTGAAATTGCCAATGGCAAGGTCTTCAGGCCGTTCGTCTTTGAATCGCGTAACTGGGCCAATGTGCTGGCGTTGACAAAAGATAACGAGGCTGTCCTTGTCCGGCAATATCGCCACGGCATTCAAAAGATGTCGTTGGAACTGCCGGGCGGCATTGTGGAGGATGGGGAGGATCCCTTGGAGGGAGCGCGGCGCGAATTGTTGGAAGAGACGGGCTATTCTGCCGGGAGCATTATCGAAGTGGGACGCATCTATCCGAACCCGGCCATTCAGGATAATACCCTGTTCTGTTACCTCGCCACCGATGTGGAGTTGACTGGCCAGCAGCACTTTGATGAGACCGAGGAGATCGAGGCGCATCTCGTTCCGCTGGACGAATTGATCGAGATGGCCCGCCAGGGGCGCTTCCTGCATGCTTTGAACGTGGCCGTATTATTCAAGGCTTTGCTCCACCTGGGGCGGGTCAGGTAGGGAGATTTGGTCTGAGCGAAAGAATTGAGAGAAGTGTGAGTCCTGTAAAGGCTGGAATGAAGCGGTTATTTTTTGCATCCGAAATTTGTTGTGCAATTCCATCAACGGGCGTAAAATTGCCGCGGCTGATAAAGCAGAAACCATGTATACAACTGACGAAAGCGATTTAGGTTCTTCCGATAACAATCCTCCTAGTATAGGTGGATGGCACGCGTTTAAATCTTTAAGATCCGTCACGTAGGTGCGCGGCGCGCCTCTGCGTGACGTCACTTCACGCAGGAGGCTGCCCATGTTGTGCATTTACAAGACCACCGAGAACGGACTCGAAAAACTGGACACGATCGCCAACGGCGCGTGGGTCAATGCAGTGGACCCGACGCCCGATGAGATCGAAAAATTGGTCAACTGGGGGATGGAGATGGACTACGTCAACTATTCCCTCGACCAGGACGAAATGGCGCGCATGGAGCGCGATGAAGATTACACCTTCATCCTTTTGCGCATTCCGATTTACCAGGCTGACAGCGACATTCCCTACAACACAGTGCCGCTCGGCATTATGATCCTTGGCAATAAGATCATCACCGTCTGCCGGTACGATAGCGATATCTTCAAGGCGTTGACCAGCGGTAAACACCGCTATATGAAGACCGGCAAGCGCTACCGCCTCACGCTGTATATCTTCCTTGAAACGGCTGCGCGGTATTTGAACCTGCTGCGTGAGATCAACCGTGCCACTGAGGCCGTGGAAGATCGTTTGCAAAAATCAACCCAGAACCGGGAAGTACTTGAACTGCTCAAATATCAGAAGAGCCTGACCTATTTCGCAACCGCGTTGCGTTCCAATGAAGTGATGATGGAACGTGTGCAAAAGACCCAGCTCTTTAATTATTATGAAGAAGACCAGGACCTGCTCGAAGATGTGTTGACCGAAAACCAGCAGGCTATTCAAATGACCAGCATCGCCACCGAGATCCTCTCTGGCATGATGGATGCTTTCGCTTCCATCATCTCGAACAACCTGAACGTGGTCATGAAGGCGCTGGCGGCGCTGACCATCATCCTTAACATGCCGACCATCGTTGCATCGTTCTACGGGATGAACGTGGCCCTGCCTGGTGAAGGTCACCCGCTGGCATTCCTGACGGTCATCGGTCTGTCGCTTGCGCTCACTGCGGCGGCCACATACGTTTTCTACAAACGGAATTGGTTCTAATGAAAGTGGAACTTCTGCTTGATGCCAGAGCCACCCTGGGTGAAGGCCCTGCATGGGATGAGAAAACTCAAACCCTGTATTGGCTCGATATCCTTCAAAAAAAAATCTACGCTGGTGTGGAACTCCTTGCCGGGGTGGATGACTTTGTCGGATGTCTTGCTCCATGCCGGAACGGTCATCTGATCCTGGGGAAACGCGCTTCTTTCGTGGACCTTGACCCGGTCACTTCGCAGCAGACTGTTCTCAGCGCCTTGAGCGACAGCGAGCGCGTCACCAATCGTGTGAACGATGGCAAGTGTGACCCGGCCGGTCGCTTCATCGCCGGGACCATGGATATGAACGAGACCGATCCGACCGGTTCCGTCTATTCTTTTGACGGCTCTTCGGCTCGGATCCTGTTCCGTGAGGTGACCATCTCCAACGGCCTGGCATGGAGCCGCGACCATAAGACCTTTTACTATATTGATACCCCTACTCGCGAAGTTAGGGCGTTTGACTATGATCCCGCTTCGGGTGAGATTGCGAACCCGCGCGCAGCGATCCACGTTCCTGAATCTCTGGGCTGGCCTGATGGTATGACCTCCGACACGGACGGTAATTTATGGGTCGCCTTGTGGGGCGGGGCGCAGGTGACTTGCTGGAATCCGAATACCGGCCAACTGCTGGAACAGATCCCTGTGCCCGCATTGCAGACTTCTTCGTGCGTATTTGGCGGCAGGCACAGGAACGAGCTATACATCACCTCAGCCCGCAAGCAGCTGAGTGAAGCCGACTTGAAAAAATACCCGCTCTCTGGCGGGTTGTTCAAGGTGGTAACAAAAATTGAGGGCATGCCTACGTTTGAATTCAATTCATAGGGGCGCGCCTGCTCTGTTTTACTCCCACAATCGTTTTGTCAGATTCACAACTTCACGTTGTTGTTCCCTGCTTAAACCTGCGAACGGAGAATTCGCTTCCACTGTATCTCTATTTTCCACGATCAACACCCGCGCATCTTTGCTGAAGGTGTGTGAGTGCCACACTCCGCGTTTGATGTTATAAGCCTTGTACGGCTCCATATCCACGGCATGGACCAGGGTCACTGTGTCTTCGCCTTCGCCAAGGAAGAGGATGCAGCGTCCGGTCATCAGCACGAAGACTTCATCGGTCTCAATATGCTTTTGCATCCGGTCGATCCTGTTGGGAATCAGATCATCGGTGTAGTTGATCAAGGCCACGCGCCAGTTTTGGTAATCGATAAGGGGCATATAATCCGGTTCATTGTGTTCCCGGACTTCAATCAGGGTTTCAGGCAGCAAAGCGATATCTCCGTTCTTTATAGTCTCAGCGTTTCGCCGTGATCTTTCAGCCACGTGCGTTGGCGTTTGAAATCAGGGCAGAGCGATTCTACCAACTTCCAGAAACGAGGGGAATGATTCCTGACCTTCAAATGGGCCAGTTCATGCAGAACAACATAATCGATAACTTCCAAAGGTGCCATCACCAACCGCCAGGTAAAACTGATCGTCCCGTTTGCGCTGCAAGAGCCCCAGCGTGTTTTTGCTGAAGTCACCCGGATATGTTTTGGAATGAGGCCATGCATCTCTGCATAGTGCTTTACGCGCTCTGAAAAAATGCGCAAGGCCTGTTCCTTATACCAGCGGATGAAGGTCGCTTCGGCGCGTACCTGAGCGGAAGTTCCCAGTGTGAATCCGCCCTCGAATTTAAGAGCAGGCCGCTGAGGTGGAACGAGGCGCAGCCCGTACTCTGTGCCAAGAAAAAGGAAGTGTTCCCCATCCACAAATTGCCTGGGCGGAGTGTTGATGGCGGCTTTTAGTTTTTCACGCGTGCGCTGGATCCACTCCTCTTTTTCCTGAATAAACTGTTCAATGTCGCGCAGTGTCGCCCGTTTCGGTGCGCGGACCGTGAGGCTGCCATCTCGTTCGATGATGAGGGCAATGGTGCGGCGTTTTGTGCGGATGAGGCGGTCTGCTGTGATTGACATTAGGCAATTATAAAAATAAAAACCCGCTGTGGCGCGGGTTTTTGTAGTGCCGAGGGAGAGATTTGAACTCCCGACCAAGGGCTTATGAGTCCCCTGCTCTGCCACTGAGCTA
>DAOQBX010000017.1:0-10611 GCA_035340155.1 Anaerolineales bacterium
GGTCAGACCGTACTCCTCAATGAAGGGCGCGATGTCGAGCGGGTTGTCTTGAACGGTGCTGTTGACGGAAAGAACAACAAACCCCTGGGATTTGTATTCCTGATACATCTTTTCAATGGCAGGCATTTCAGCCCGGCAAGGCGGGCACCAGGTAGCCCACAAGTTTACAAGCACTGCCTGACCTTTGAGACCCGAAAGCGTATAGGTTTCGCCTGTGGCGGTCTTGAGCGTGAAGTCGGGGGCCAGGAAGCCAGTTTGCGGGGCCTGGATGGAATCGGCTTGCGAAACCGTATTTGCGGAAAGGATGATCCACGCCGCGCCTGCGATCAGAATGAGAATGTAGAAAGTGATGCGTTGAAATCGGTCCATGATATTGAATTGATATTAAGAACTCCGGGTTTGGATGTAAAATGAAGTAGCCACTTCATTTTGTAGAGTTTTTGGAACCATATCTTACTATGTTATCCTCAGAGTCGGTTTTTATTGGCATTGACCCAACCTCTTCGCGCAGATCTTTCACCTATGCGGCGCTGGATCGGACCTTGAATCTGGTGGCGCTTTCTGATGGCGAACTGGACGATGTCACCGCTTTTGCGGCTGGGCAGCAATCTGCCACTGTGGCGGTCAATGCGCCGGCGGGGGTCAATCGTGGATTGGTGCGCGAGAAATTGAAAAAGCAAATGCTTACGCCGCAGCGTGTGAGGGCGGCGGAATATCGCAAGGCCGAGTTCGAACTGCGCTCGCGCGGTATCCCAGTGACCGGCACGCCTTCCTCGGTGGGCGCGGCTCCGGGTTGGATGCAGGCCGGTTTTGCTCTTTACCGGAAATTGGAGAAACTTGGCTTCAAGCGCAGCCACGCAGAGGGGGCGTCGCATCGGCTGGTGGAGACGCACCCGCATGCCTGCTATTGTGTGCTGGCTGGTGGTGTGCCCATGCCCAAACCTTCCATTGAAGGAAGGCTTCAACGCCAGTTGTTGCTTTTTGAAAATGGGGTGAAGATCAACGATCCGATGGATTTTTTTGAAGAGATCACGCGCTATAAAATGCTCAAGGGACTCTGGCCGACGGACCTCCTGCTCATGCCCGAACAACTGGATGCCCTGGTGGCTGCGCTCACTGCGTGGATGTCGGTGCACCGTTCTGAGCAGGTTTCGTTCATTGGGGACGAAAAAGAAGGGCGCATCCTTTTGCCGGTGAAAGAATTGAACGAAAAATATTGACCTATTCATATTCCTCTGAGGATCGTTCCACCAGCATTTCCTCCAGTTTCCCTACTCGCTGAAGAATTTCTTCGATCTCCAATTCCGCTTTTAGATTCACACGATAATCCAATTCACTGCGCAGGCGGTCTTTGGAATCCTGTCGATTCTGACTCATCATGATCACCGGAGCCTGGATCGCAGCCAGCATGGATAGGAATAGGTTTAGCAGAATGAACGGATAGGGGTCCCATGGTTTGGAGATCAAACTGTTGACGCCTGTATAAATGACCAGAATAACGGCAAAAGCGATCACAAACGCCCACGAGCCGCCGAATTTTGCCACTGCATCCGCCATTTTTTCGCCGAGAGTTTCCTTATCTTCGATCTCTTCATTGACATTCTTGGTTACACGGGTGCGCATCACCTGGTGGGTTGCGCGCAGGTGCTTCTCCACAATCGTCATCATATCGAGACCGGCCATAGGCTTGGTGGTTATTAATGCGACCAGGTCGTTACGGTCAATTTCAATGGCAACCGTGTTTTCAACAGCCACTGCTGTTGTGAGGTGAGTCTCGCCTGCCAGCATGGATGACATGCCCACCAATCCTCCGGCGTCGGCCATATCCACGACCACATCTTCGAAGCCGGCATCCTTGACCGTGACTCGGATCAGACCGTTCTGCACAAGATAGGCCAGTCCGCCCGGGTCGCCGGATTTGAAAATAACCTGCCCTTTTCTGAATTCCCGGATCGACACTTGATTGGCAAGGACCATTCGTTCTTCATCATCCAGTAATTCAAAGATCGGAACTTCGTTGAAAAAATTAAGGTCAACGGCCATGGCAAAACTCCTTTTTTTCTAAAAGGTTAACATCGTTTGGTAAAATAATGCTTAATTTCATCAAAACAGGAAACCATAATGGATTCAGACCTTCAACTTCGAGCCATTAACACACTTCGATTCTTATCCGCCGACGGGGTGCAAAAAGCAAATTCAGGCCATCCCGGCCTTCCCATGGGCACCGCTGCAATCGCATTCACCCTCTGGACTCGCCACCTCAGGCACAGTCCGCGCAATCCCAAATGGATGGGACGTGACCGCTTCATCCTTTCGGGTGGGCATGGTTCCATGCTTCTGTATTCTCTTTTGCATTTGACGGGGTATGACCTTCCGCTCGAACAGTTGCAGAATTTCAGGCAGTGGGGCAGTATAACGCCCGGCCACCCCGAATACGGCCTGACCCCCGGGGTGGAAGTTACCACGGGTCCGCTGGGCTCCGGGTTTGCCACCGGCGTGGGCATGGCCATTGCGGCCTCGCATCTCGCGGCCACCTTCAACAAGCCCGGCCATGAGATCGTCGACTCATATATCTATGCCATCGTCACCGACGGCGATCTAATGGAAGGCGTGGCTGCCGAAGCCGCCTCCATGGCGGGTCACCTTTCACTGGGCCGCCTTATTTACATCTATGATGATAACCACATCTCCATTGATGGTTCCACGGATCTGGCGTTTACCGAAGATCGCGCCAAACGTTTTGAAGCCTACGGCTGGCATGTCCAAAAAGTGGATGATGGTAATGATGTGGAAGCCATAGACAAGGCCATCAAAGCCGCCAAGGCCGACCCGCGCCCGTCCATCATCATGTGCCGCACCATCATAGGGTTTGGCGCACCGAATCGACAGGGGACTTCCAAGGCGCATGGCGAACCTCTCGGCGATGATGAACTCAACGCTGCAAAGGAAAACCTTGGCTGGCCGAAGGAACCGCGTTTCTTCATCCCGGAGGATGTACAAGCCTTCTATCGCAATGCCGTGGATCGCGGCCGCGAACTAGAAGCGGATTGGCGCATGCGCCGCGACGCTTATGCCCGCCTCTTTCCCGAACTTGGGGCAGACCTGCTGCGCCGTTTGAGCGGTGAACTAGCTGAAGGCTGGGAGGCTGCCTTGCCGACCTTCCCGGTCGATGCAAAAGGAATGGCGACTCGAGCCGCTTCCGGCAAGATTATCAATGCCCTCGCGCCAAAACTTCCCGAACTGGTGGGTGGTTCCGCCGACCTTGCTCCCTCGAACAACACCAAGATCGAGGGAGTGCCTGCCTTCCAAAAAGATTCCTATGCAGGGCGAAACTTCCACTTTGGTGTGCGCGAACATGCGATGGGTTCCGTTTTGAATGGCATGGCGATCTTTGGTGGGCTTATCCCGTACGGCGGCACGTTTCTGGTCTTTGCCGACTATATGCGCGCTTCGGTCCGTCTTGCGGCGCTCTCCCATTACCCATCCATTTTCATCTTTACGCACGACTCTGTTGGCCTTGGCGAAGATGGTCCCACACATCAGCCTGTAGAACATTTGATGTCGCTGCGATTGATCCCCAACCTGGTGGTGTTGCGCCCGGCAGATGCGAACGAAACCGCACAGGCGTGGAGGGTTGCCATCTCCCGCCGCAATGGCCCCACCGTGCTGGCATTGACCCGTCAAAACCTGCCCTCAATGGAAGCCAACCCGCCGGTGGAAAAAGGCGCTTATGTTCTAAAGGACTTCGGCGTGCCGGAGATCATTCTCATGGCCTCCGGTTCGGAAGTGAGCCTCGTCCTTGAGGCTGCTCAAAAACTGGCAGACGAAGGCAAGGGTGTGCGCGTGGTCTCCTTCCCCAGTTGGGAACTGTTCGAGAAACAGGATGAGGCATATCGCGAGTCTGTGTTGCCGAAGAATATTCAGAAGCGGCTTGCCGTCGAAGCCGGATCAACTCTCGGCTGGGAGCGATACGCAAGATCCGTCATCGGTATCGACCGCTTTGGCGCTTCCGCCCCGGCGAAGATCATCTTTGAAAAACTTGGCTTTACTGTCGAGAATGTGGTGGCGAAGGCAAAGGAACTTTAGAATTAGCAGGCCTGGCAGGTTTATGAAACTTGCCAGGCCTTTTGGGAGTTCACATGAAAGTAGCAGTAGGTTGTGACCACGGGGGATTTCCGCTGAAAAAAGTGGTTGTTGACTCGGTCATGGCGCTCGGCCATGAAGTCATTGATGTAGGCACTTTTAGCGAAGAAGCGGTGGATTTTCCCGACTTCACAAAACTCGTTGGCGAGAAGGTGCAAAGCGCTGAAGCCGAGCGCGGGATCCTGATCTGCGGTTCGGGGATTGGCGCGGCTATTGCTGCGAACAAGATGAAAGGTATTTATGCCTCGATCTGTCATGATACCTATTCCGCTGCGCAAGGGGTGGAGCATGATGCGATGAACGTACTTTGCATGGGCGGCCGCGTGATCGGACCGGAATTGGTGAAGGTCATTGTGCCTTCGTTCTTGAACGCCCGTTACCTCGGGGATGATGCGAACGGCGCCCGCTTTGCACGGCGCGTTGGCAAGATCAAAAAAATGGAAGAAGAGAATCGGTAACTGGTCATTACATTTCGCCAATTACCATACTTAAAGGAGTCCTTTACTCATGTCTGAATCGATCCAAAAACTTACCTCTCTCGGCCAATCTCTTTGGTACGACAACATCCAGCGCAAACTGCTGGTGAGCGGCGAACTGAAGGCTATGATAGATCGAGGTGACATCCGTGGTGTGACCTCCAACCCGACTATTTTCCAAAATGCCATCGCAAAAACCAATGATTACGACGCCGCGCTGATTCCGCTGGCTTGGGCAGGCTGGGATGCTGAAAAGATCTTCTGGCAACTTGCTGTGGAAGATATTCAGGAAGCCTGTGATCTTTTTAAACCGCTGTATGAATCCACCAAAGGCGGCGACGGGTATGTCAGCATCGAGGTCAGTCCGTATCTCGCGCACGATACTGAAGGCACTGCCCGGCAGGCCCGGGAATTGTGGGAACGGGTTGATCGTCCGAACCTGATGGTGAAGATCCCAGCCACCAAAGCGGGCGTACCTGCCATTCGTGCCAGCATTGCAGCGGGGATCAACGTCAACGTAACCCTGATCTTCTCGCTCTCGCGCTATGCCGAGGTGATGGACGCATATCTTTCCGGCCTCGAAGACCGTACTGCAAAGAATCTTCTGATCCAGAATATCGCCTCGGTCGCGTCTTTCTTTGTCTCGCGTGTGGACACCAAGATCGACCCGCAACTTCCTGAAGGCTCTGTGTTGCGCGGCAAAGCCGCCGTGGACAATGCCAAACTGGCCTACGAACAATTTGAGACCATTTTTACTTCGCCGCGTTTTGCCACGCTCAAAGCAAGGTTTAGCGCCCGGGTGCAGCGTCCGCTGTGGGCTTCGACCGGTACGAAGAACCCGGCCTATTCCGACACCCTCTATGTGGATGAACTCATCGGCCCCGACACGGTCAATACGGTTCCGCCTGCCACACTTGATGCCTTCCGTGATCATGGCAAAGCCGGCCTCACTGTCACTCGTGATCTGGCTGCTGCCCAGAAAACCTTTGTAGATCTCAAGGCCATTGGTATATCAATGGCTACAGTTACACAAGAGTTGGAAGAGGAAGGTGTTAAGGCTTTTGCAGATGCCTTCAAGGTATTGCTGGATTCCATTGAAGAGCGACGCAAGAACGCGCTCGCTTCCATCGCCCCGCTTGCTGATTCGGTTGCCAGGCGGTTGTCCACACTGGAAGCGGAGTCTTTCCCCAAACGGTTATGGGACCACGATGTTTATCTCTGGTCTGGCGATGAAGATCCGGAAGGCCAGGCTGAAGCAGCCAAGAGACTTGGTTGGCTGGACTCCATTGCGGACGCCCGCAAACGTTTGGATGGTTATCTTTCTTTTGCCAAACAAATCCATGATGAAAAGATCGACCGTGTGCTGGTCATTGGCATGGGCGGCTCGTCGTTGACCGCTGAAGTGTTGAGTTCATTGATGGCAAATTTCAACCTTACTGCAAAACTTTCCCTTGCCATCCTCGACTCGACCGATCCTTCTCAGGTGGCGCAATCCATCAAGGATTATCCGCCGGATAAAGCGCTGTATATTGTTGCCAGTAAATCTGGCGGAACCGCTGAACTGATGGCTGCCTTCGACTATCTTTGGAAGTTAAGTAATGGCGATGGCTCGAAATTCATTGTCACCACGGATGCAGGCACGTCTCTGCAAAAACTCGCCGAGGAACGCGGCTTCCGCAAGGTCTTCAACGCCGACTCGAACGTGGGTGGTCGCTTCTCCGCGCTGACCGACTTTGGCCTCGTCCCCGCGGCGCTGATGGGCATGGACTTTGATAAATTGCTTGATCCTGCCGACCGGATGCGCAGCCAATCTCTGGCGAATATTCCTGCTGCGCGTAACCCCGGTGTGGCGCTTGGTGCTCTCATCGCAGAATCCGCGTTGATGGGCAGGGACAAGCTCACGGTCCTGGCTGATGCGCAATCTTCCGCGCTGGCGGGCTGGGTGGAGCAGGTCATTGCTGAATCAAGTGGTAAACACGGCAAAGGCATCCTGCCTGTGGCTTTGGAACCGCTTGGCAAGCCGGAAGATTACGGGAATGACCGTCTCTTTGTGTATATCAAGAGCAATGGCGAGTTGGAAGCGGGAATTTCAGAATTGAAAAAAGCCGGTTTCCCTGTGATCGAATTTCCGATCTCCAGTCCATATGACGCTGGAGCAGAATTCTTCCGCTGGGAGATCGCCATATCGACGGCCTGCCATATTTTGGGAATCAACGCTTTCGACCAACCCGATGTGCAGGATAGCAAACTGCGCACCATCGCGAAGATCAAGGATTATCAATCCACAGGCAAATTAGCCGAGTCCGATTTGGTGGATATTCAGGATGCAAAGAAAGCCCTGGAAGAGTTTTTGGCAGATCCTCAGTCTGGTGAGTTTGTGACGATCAATGCCTACCTGCCGCGTAGTGGTGAGATGATCGAAGCCATTCAGTCTTTGCGCGTTGCGATCCGCGCCAGGACCAGTTTACCGGTGACGGCTGGTTTTGGTCCGCGTTTTCAGCATTCGACCGGGCAGTTCCATAAAGGTGGCCCAAATAAGGGGCGGTTCATTCAATTTGTGTATGATGCCGGGGTTGATATGGATATTCCCGGTCAGGGCCTGACCTTTGGCGCGCTTATCCGTGCCCAGGCATTAGGCGATTACGAGGCCTTGAAGGCGGCGGGACGTAAAGCCTTGCGCATCCGTCTCTCGAAGCCGGAAGACTTAAAGCATTTGCTGTGATCAACCTCGCTGCGGGAAAGTGCGTTCCCTGCCGCGCCGGGGAACCTCCTTTGACGGAGACAGAGATCGCTGACCTCCGCTTCCATGTGCCGCAATGGCGGGTGGGGGGAGGGGGGGGGGTTTAGCGCCTTGAGCATTTGTTCAAATTCCAGACGTATGCCGGGGCCCTGGAATTTACGAATAAGGTGGCTTCCATGGCGGAAGAGGAAGATCACCATCCGTTGATCGTGCTGGAGTGGGGCAGGGTGACCGTTCAGTGGTGGACTCATACCGTGAAGGGCTTGCACAAGAACGACTTCATTATGGCAGCTAAAACGGATGAGGTGTTTTCAGCGTGATTGTGGAGGATGTGTTATGAAGCAGGGTTTTCGCGTTACTTTCATATTTCTGATGATTTCGATCCTGTTGCCCTCAAGTGTGGTGCGCGCGGATATTATGCCAGCCACGATCAAGATCGGCTCCTTTGCTACCCAGAGCGGGGCCTCTGTCGGGACGTTAACAGCCTTGAAGGTAAAAGATCAATCGGGAACTGCTGATACTCCTTCGAAATATGTTTTGTTTTCCACGCCCGGGGTTAAGTATCGCGGAACTCGAACCTTCACGCTCCCTGCCTACATTAATAGCGGAAATCTTCAATCCATCCGTTTTCGAGTCAACATTAAGGCGCCGGATTATTCCTCCCAGGCATGGATCTGGAAAATATTTGATTGGAACGCTAATTCATGGGTTTCTCTTGGTAGAAACTCCACCGCCATCCCGGATACCTGGTCGACGTTAAATTTCAATGCTGCGAGTAACCCCGGCCGTTTTTTAAATGCATCCCGGCAGGTGAAAATTCAGTTCTCCTCAAACAATGCCTCTGGAGATGCGAAGATCGACTCTGAATTCATGTTCGTTCAGTTCGATTATCAGTTTTCTGGTTGCGGCGAAAGCATTAATGACACGTATGAGTCCCAGGTCCTGACGTTGATTAATCAGCAGCGCAATGCAAACGGCGGATTACCTGCTTTATCCCGGGATACCCGGTTGGATACAGCCGCCCGCTTGCACAGCACAGACATGGCTTGTAACAATTTCTTCAGCCATACGAACCTTTTAGGCATTCCATTTGATGTGCGAATAACAAACCAGGGCTATAACTATTGGTATGCAGGGGAAAATATCGCTGCTGGATACGCGACTCCTGCAGATGTAGTCACCGGCTGGATGAATAGTTCCGGGCACAGGGCTAATATCCTAAATTCGAACTTTACGCAGATCGGGATCGGATATGCGTACTATGGCGGTTCCTCGTATGGATCCTATTGGACGACCGACTTTGCGTCCCCGGCGCCTTGATCGATCCTGGCGACCCGCTTCAACAACGAGTCGTCGTCCATTTTTTTCATGATACGCAATACAAATTTCCAATCCCCGAGCCAGCCGAGGAATCTGCCCCATAGCGATGAAGGTCCGGTGGGCGGCTTGGGTAACTCGACTGCTGAGGAGAAATCCACCAGGCGATCATCGATCTTGTATGTGTAGCGGCTGACCTGTGTAGAGTCGGTTTCTGCTGTAAGGAATGAATGGATATCCTCCCGGTTTTCCGGGGTCATCCATTGCGGCAGGTCTGAGGTGGCTTTGAAATCGCAAATGAGCGCCAGATCGCGTAATTGCGATTTATGCGTTTCTTCGAGTGTATTTTCCCGGGTGACAAAGTATTCCACATCCGGGTCAATGTGGACGAGAGGCTTTAACCATAGGCGGTGAACTACGGTACGTATGGCATTCTTTGCTCCCGGGGTAGCGAAGTTTTGAAGCAAGGTCTCATTGCGATAGTTTTCCCATTCATGCGAGACGTCCGGCCCGATGCGAATGGCATCACACAAACCCAGAGCGGGAATGATGGGGGTACCGCAAGTCAGAAAGAAAGAACCTTCTCCCATGGCCTCGCGCATATACCGCAGGCATTCGCGGTAGGCGGCTTCGCGCGGCATGTCTTTATGTCGTTCGCCCTTTAATGCGCCGCCGTACAGGAAGTCAAGTTTGTAGTAGTCAAAGCCCCAGCTGCGGACCTGTTTCATGAGCGCAACCAGCCATGAGATTACGCCAGGATGCGTCGTGTCGAGGGCGAAGAGATCCTGGCCCCAGTTGAATCCGGCTGAGGTGAGTTTCCCTTTTTCGTCACACAATAACCAGTCCTTGTGTTCACGATACAGGCGCGAAGACTTTGCAACGATCAGCGGCGCGAGCCAAAGCCCTGCACGCCTGCCAGTGGATTTGATCTTCTCTGCCAACGCTGTCATGCCTGATGAAAATTTTTCATTCGCTTCCCAGTCGCCAATATCCTGCTGCCAGCCATCATCCACTTGTAGGACATCAAAAGGCAGGCTGCCCAGTTTATCAAAGGTCTCGTATAGGATCTTTTCATCAATGGCTGTATAAAGGCTGTACCACGAACACCAGACTCTGGGGATGTGATTCTTATCCGCTCTTCCAAAACGCCTGCCCAGCTCTTCAACATACTCTCCAAATACCTGAATTTCCTGGCCGTATGCGACAAGCCATTCGATCTCATCCGCTTCACTCTGCCCTTTGAGTTGATCGCCAACCAGGAAGACGTGTGCATCTGTAGACAAAGCGCCAAGCAGAAGAATGTTCCCATCCGCAAACTCGACCGCACCCAGCCAGGAGCCATGCGGATTCTTTTCATGCACATAGGCCGCATCCGTTTGGAGTGGATGAAAGATGGCCGGCTTTTGAACGGGAAAGGGGGAGAGGTCTGTCCATGCAGCCAGGGACCAGGATTGCCACCCGTGACGGTAATAACGGATCGGGGTGGACGCCAATTTTAGGTTGATATCTTTGGCTTTAAAGGTTTGTGGTGATTTGATCTCGGAGAAGTTTATATTCATGAGCGCATCCAAAAAGATTTGAAGCATTTTACAGCATGGTTTTCGCCATAAAACCCCTTGACGGCAAATCCGCCGTAAGGTATATTCCGTGTGTCTTTTTCGGAAAAGAAGCCTAAAAACTATGTATGAATTCGACAAAACTGATATAAAAATCGTCAATTTGCTTCTGGAAGACGGACGTATGTCCGCTTCCGAGATGTCGCGCCGTATGGGGGATATTTCTGAGCGGGCTGTACGCTACCGTGTGGATCGGATGATCGAAGAAGGCGTCATCCAGATCAGCGCAGTGGTCAGCCCTGAGGCGTTGGGATTTAACATCAAAGCAGATGTCTGGCTTGAGGTTGAAGCAGACGCGGTTTTGGATGTGGCCAAGAAG
>DAOQBX010000018.1:0-10578 GCA_035340155.1 Anaerolineales bacterium
CTAACGATCAATGTGACGGAATTTTTTCGTGACCTTAACCGTTGGGAGCATGTGCGTTCTGAGATCCTGCCCTATCTGCTCAAAAACCCCACCGGTCGCTCCAGCGGAGCCATGAAGGTCTGGAGTGCGGGCTGCTCCACCGGGGCCGAACCCTATACGTTGGCCATGCTTTTGGAGGAATCCGCTCCGGCGCAAAAGTACTCCATCCTCGCCACAGACCTGGACCGCGGCGCGCTACTCAAGGCCAGGGCACGCGGCCCTTACACACCTGAAGACATCCGCAATCTTTCGCTGGCACAGAGAAGGTCACATATCACAGCCACCCCTCCCTTTTATGTATCGGAAAATCTGCAGAGGAATATCAGGTTTCAGGAGCAAAACCTGCTTGAAGATCCGTTCGAAAACAACTTCGACCTGATCGTCTGCCGCAATGTGGTGATCTACTTCACCACCGCTTCTAAAGACATGTTGTATGAGAAGTTCAGCAAGGCTTTGGTATCCGGCGGGATCCTGTTCGTGGGCGGCACGGAGATCATCTCGACACCGGGAAAATTCGACCTTCAGAACTTCGGCGTTTCCTTTTATAGAAAAGTTTAATCATTTGCATGGATCGTAACAAGCCCGGGACGAACAAACTCCCGGAAACAAACCCGGACCGGAACCAATCCCGGCTCCGTTGGAGGTGAACAGTGGACGTAAAATTTCTAAATCCGTTCGTACAGGCTGCAGTGGAAGTGCTGAAGACCGAGGTGGATGCCAACGCGATCCGTGGAGACATCCTGCTGCAAAAATCATCGTTGACATCTGATGACATCACTGTGCTGATCAACCTGATCGGTGATATTTACGGTGTGGTGATGTATGGCATGTCCACCACCACCTGCCTGAACCTGGTCTCCAAGATCATGGGGCAGGATTTTATGGAGTTCAATTCGCTGGCCCAGAGCGGCGTGGCAGAATTAGGCAATGTCATCAGCGGGCAGGCCACCATCCGGTTCTCTGAAGCGGGCTATAAATCCAATATTTCGACCCCCACTGTGCTCAATGGCAACGGCGTTGAAATCTCCACTCTGGATTTTCCCCGCATTGTGGTGCCATTGGATACTAAATTTGGTACTGTAACCGTGCATCTGGCTTTGCGTGAAAAGCATGTGAACCATCAGCCGGTCGAAAACTTTATATCCCTGGTCAATGACCAGATCACCGCAAAGAACGCTTGATCCTCCACCCCATAGGCAGGTTACTTGGAGTGAAATATGAATGTAAAGTTACTGAATCCTTTCGTGACCGCGGCTCATGACATCCTTCAAAAGGAGATGCGCAAGACCGTTCAACGCGGGGAGTTGCGGTTGGAAAGCGGCCCTTATCATACCGATGACGCGACCGTGATCATTTCATTGATCGGCGCCGTGGATGGAACGGTCTTCTATAGCATGCCGAAGGAATCGGCGATCCATTTTGCTTCAACTTTAATGGGGGAAACTTTTGAAGAACTTAACAGTCTGGCACAGAGCGGCATTGCCGAGCTGGGGAATGTCATCACCGGGCAGGCCAGTATGAGGCTGGCTGAAGCGGGTTATGAGTCGAACATCTCCACACCGTCGCTGATCATCGGGAAAGGTGCATCCATTTCGACCCTGGAACATCCGCGCCTGGTGGTGCCGTTAATTACATCGCTCGGCTCGATGGTGATTCATTTGTCACTACGGGAAAACCCCAACAGCAATTTGAAGACCCCGCAAATGGCGGTTCCAAAAGCCCTGGAAGTCTGAGTATTCGACCCCGGTTTAAGGAACGATTCCGGCACAAGCAACCCCGTTTTTGGGGTTGCTGATTTTCTCTTCTTTCCAGAGGGATTTATCCAGAAAAATGCGGCAGGAGACCTCACCGATCTCCGTGGGGTTTGCAGCAGTCAAATATACCTGCGTGCCGCGTTGCAAACGAATGGATTTGGACCAGGGAACCGACACGGTCGTACGGGCATGGATGGTCTCATCGCCGGTCCGCAGGGTGATAACGGCAAATCCTCCCGAGGCGCTCACTTCGAACTTGACAAAGTGATCTTCGGACTTTGAGCGAAAAATCCCCAGGGACATTAGAACGGCCAGAGCCGCCCCCACGATTCCCAGCACCAGGGCGATCTGAAGAACATTTTTCGCCCGATCAGAAAGGTTATTGAACATACGGCTTCTCCCGTTAAAAAGATTATATATCAAGTTTGTCCACTTTCTTGCAGGCAGGGGAAAATTAATGCGATCTTTATGACCCGGGCCTCAAATCATCTCAAGTAAGAGGGCTGACTGCCGAAACTATAGGTGTAACAAAAAACTGAATATCTCAAACCAGTAAGACGGAGGTCCCTATCGCATAGATCAACATCCCCCACCCGTACACCCAAGTCCGTACCAAAAAATCAATACAAGAAAAATCAACCAAATTCAAAATTCACCCTGGGGAAGGATCCCCTACCAATACTTCAAACATGGAGGTTTGAAATGGCTACTGTAGATATCACCCGCATTGCGTCGAACATCGGCGCCCTGAACGCTCTCAATTCCCTGATGACCGTCAACAACAAGTTGGCGACGCACCAGACCCGCCTTTCCACCGGCAAGCGCATCAACAGCGCTTCCGATGACCCCGCTGGCTTGACCATCGCGACCAAGATGCTTGCCCGCTCGGAAGGCCTGAAAGTTACGCTCGACAACATTGGTGATGCGAAGAACATGCTCTCCGTCGCCGAAGGTGGTCTGAGCAAGATGACAGACATCATCACCCAGATGCGCAGCAAGGCTGAACAGGCTGCTTCCGATACGCTCGGTTCATCGGAACGCGCGACCATCCAGACCCAGCTCTCATCCTATGCCCAACAGATCCAGGACATTGTGGATCAAACCAAATGGAACGGCGTAAAACTGCTCGATCAATCGACCGGCAGCAAGGTCTTCCAGACCGGTGTGGATGAAGGCGAAAGCACCACCTGGGTGTTGCCCGAGAAGCTCGACCCGACCAACCTGAATCTCTCCGAAGTGGTCTCTGCCGCAACTGCTACCTTCGTCGATGTCAGCGACTCCTTCTCTGGCGGTACGACCAGCAGCCAGCTGGGCAATATGTCTGAACTGTCGACCGGCGACTACACCTTTGAAGTACTTGACAAGGCCACAGGCGCTTTGCAAGGCAAGGCTTCGTTGGATACGACCAGCACCCTGGTCTCCGGTGTGAACGCGCTCGGCACGCAGGCCAGCCCCACCGGGACTGAGCTCGCCTCCGGCCGCTACAACATCAAGATCACGAACGTTGCTGCTGCTGACGATGTCAGCTACGTCATCACCAACCTGGACGACAGCACTTGGAATACCTCTGGCTCCATGACGGTCTCGAACGCCGATATCTCAGCCGGCAACATTGTCGATGCTGGTGGAACCAACACCGTTGGTATCGCATTCACCTTCGGAACGGATCCTGCTGGTTTGGTTGCCGGACAGTCGATGAACTTCGAGTACATCCACAGCAACGAGATCAAGTTCGAACTGAATGATGCCACCGGCCAGGCCACGCAGATCGCCCGCAACGCCGCTGGTTCCCTCACCGGTTCCTACTCCTACAAGGCTGCGGCTGCCACCTTCCAGACCGGACGCGGTGTCAGCATCACGATGGGCACCTTTGGCAACGTCTCCGCTGGCGAAACCGAACGCTTCACTTACAAACAGGCCAACAACTTCTCCGTGGATGTCTCCACCGCCGCCAAGGCCGGAACATACATGACCACCGCCAACTACGCCCTCGACAAAGTGACCAGCGCTCTCTCTGACCTCGGCTCCCTGATGGCCCGCCTGACCTTCAAAGAAGAATCTGTCGCCACCGCCCAGTTGAACGTCGAAGCCGGCTACAACCGCATTATGAACGCCAACATGGCCGAAGAACAGATGAATGCCTCGAAGTACTCCATCCTGCAACAGACCTCGATCGCAATGCTTGCGCAGGCCAACCAGGCCCCGCAGAACCTGCTGAGCCTCTTCCGCTAGGATTGAACCTTCAAAGCAGTCAGGTACGAATTTTACGGGGAGGCGCTGACGAAGCGCCTCCCCAACAAAATTTTCACTAGCCCTAACCTGCCCCCATGAATTGCAAGTAAAGAAGGTAACCATGGCAACAACCATTTCATCCATAGATGCCTCCATCAGTAAAAACCTGACACCCACCTTTCAGACCGCGATCAAAGCCATGATCGAATCTGAAAGTGCACCGCTTAAGCGTGTCCAAACCCAGAAGGATAGTCTGGACGTCCGCCGCAGCGTGTACAAGGATGTCAAGTCGAATTTCGATGCGCTTCAAAGCGCCATCCAAGCACTGGTTAGTACTCAGGCGAATTATGGCTTGAAATTGGTTTCCAAATCCAGCGTTACTCCCGCCACAAGTGGAACCACCATCTTGAGCATCAGCAAAACGGAGGAGAGTGCTCCCGCTACGGAATACGATTTTTCCGTCACCAAACTCGCAAAGGCTCACAGCCGTGCCACGGCCGCAGCCTCCAGCCCGGATGTTGCTTTAGGGAAAAGCGGCACCTTCTGGATGGGCGGCACAGGCGTAGCCGCCTTGCAAACGGAGACTTCCCCCGGGGTATACGGGGACTTTGTTTCTTCCGGCTCAGTGATGTCGGCCTCCGTTTCTTCAACAGCCAGCGGCCAGCGAGAACTGGCAACAGGCGATTACACGGTGCAGATCCGAGAAACGTCCGGCATACGTCAATTCAGGCTGGTGGATAAAGATGGAAATGCCGTTGCCATCCAAAGGACCAGCGGTTCATCCGGCCTGACCTCGGACTGGCAGAATATCGGCAGCGGCGCATTCGACACGGGGCGCGGGCAGATATTGTCTCTCTCCAAGACCGGTGATCTCACCAGCACCACCTTCCATTACACTGCCAAGGGAACCTCGATCACGATCGATAGTGCGAACACCCAGCGGGACGTTGTCAAGGCTATCAACGCCGCCTCGCAACCTGAAGGACACGACTTCAAGGCCTCGATCGTTGCCAATCAATTGGTCATCACGGCCGCCAAGACGGGTGAAAACCATACCATGATCTATAGCGATGGCGCCGGACTCGGTTTCACTACTCTGCTGCAAAACGCCCAGAACGCAGAATTCACCGTGAACGGCATGAGCGTTTCGCGTGCAGCCAACACCAACCTGACCGACGTGGTGGAAGGCGTCACCGTCTCTCTGGCAGGAGATGCGGAAGGCAAGAGCGCCCGCTTAAGCATCAAATCAGACACCGAAAAGGCCGCCGGATTGATGAACACCCTGGTCTCAAAGTTCAACGCCACCCTCAACCATCTGAAAGACAAGCTGACTTCCACGTCCAAGACTGAGAATGGCAAGACCACCTACACTCGCGGCGCTTTGAGCGGGGAGACCGTCTTCAGCAACTTCCGCACTGAAATGATGTACAACATGAGCCGCAGTTACAGCAACAGCGGCAGCCTCAAACGCTTCGAAGATATCGGCTTGTCGTTCGACAAGGATATGAAACTTACCTTCGACAGTAGCAAGTTCAGCGAGGCCATCAACGGCAATTCCACAGATGTCACCGCCCTGCTGGATGCCGGCATGGGCAGCATCAACACCGTTCTTTCGAATTACAACGGCACCAGCGGTCTGATCACGAGGACGTTGAATTCGATCGACAGCCAAAGCAAGGAATACGATCAGCGCATCTCAAAATACAACGCATCCCTTGATATGCGCAAGCAAGCCCTCTATAACCAATATCTGGAATATCAAGCCCAGCTGGTGGAACTTGGCAATACCGCCACCATGTTCGGAATCGACCTCGGTTCCAATGTGAACACTTCGGGCTGATCCAGAAACTCATCCCCGGCCGCCTTGAAACTGGAAACTCAAGTACGACCACCCATTGCCAGTCATAAGGATCGTGTCTCATGAACAACTCATCCATCAAACCCATCTCAGGCGTCAGTACGCTTTCGAAAGCGGTGGCGCTGGAAGCAAGCGAAACTGTCGCGCCAACCCCGGCCCCCGCCGTGCGCCAGGAAAAGGTCCAGGCCGAAGCGAGAACCGAGACTCACTCAGCCAGCAGTCTCGCCAATGTGTCCATCCACTTCCGCATGGACGAAAAGACCAATGAAGTCACCATCTTTCTGGTGGATCGCAGCACCAAAAAGGTCTTACGCTCCATCCCGTCGAGCGAACTTCAGAAGCTTCAAATCAGCGACCTGTTAAACCTGACTGCTTGAATCGATGCAGCCAACCCGCTTCGATGTACTATTTTTAGAACATCCAGACAGGGGAGATTTTTGATTCCCATCCGGCATTTTCACGGGGGTAAAAAGAACGTCCAGAATTTATGTGGAATTAATGATGTAAAACTCAAGTTCGCCCCAGGGCAGCCGAAACTGACAGTATAGAACAATATTCTCTAATTATTTTGAGGAACAGGCCATGTATCAATCCGTTTATCGCAACCAGTATCAACAACAAGACGTACTGAGCGCCAGCCCGCTGCGGTTGGTCATCATGACCTATGATCTGGCGATCCGTTCTTGCGAACAGCAGGATTTCGGCAAGGCGATCAAAACCATCAGCGCGCTTCGCGACGCCCTCGATCTTGATTATCCAGAAGTGGCGGTTGGACTCTTCCGCCTCTATCAATGGTGCCTGGATAGCATCCGCAGAGGAGATTACACTTCCGCCATCAATACCCTCACCGAACTGCGCAGCGCCTGGGTCGCCACAGAAGAAAACATTGCAGCCCGCGCCAACAGCACCTTTAGCGCGACTCCAAAATACGCCACTTCCTTCGGCAACGTCCTTACATAAGCCCGGAAAAAAATTCGCGAGCCGCCTGTGAGAACGGGCCCAACACAATGAAAAATGATAAAAGCGCCTTTCCTGTAAGGGGATGGGTGCTTTGTTTTTATTCACATAAAATTTATTTTAAGTTCACACTGCTTTTACTTTGTAAATGACCCTCCTTTGATAACATCGAAACCGACAAGGAGAAATTTATGAGTTTCTGGAATTCCCTCCGTATCGGTTTATCTGGACTGACAGCACAGCGCCTGCGCCTGGACCTGATCTCCAACAATATTGCCAACGCCCAAACCACGCGCACCGAAAATGGTGGTCCATACCAGCGTCAGGATGTGATCTTCCTGCCGGAAGAACAGAACGATTTTCTCCCCAAACTTGTCGCAGCCCGCCGCAACCAGGAAGGCAACATCAAAGGCGGAGTGAAGGTGGCGGAGATCACCACCGATACAGAAGCAGGCCCCCGGGTATACGACCCGACCAACCCCGACGCAGATGCGGAAGGCTTTGTCACCTACCCGAATGTGGATGTGGTCGTCGAAATGACCAACATGCTCTCGGCCACCCGCTCTTATGAAGCCAATCTGGCTTCCGTCGACGCCGCCAAACGCATGGCGCTGAAAGCCCTTGAGATCGGCAGGTAATCATGGCCATTCAATCCATCGGTTCGAACCCCAGCCTCATCCCTGCCATCCAGGATATCAATTCCAAGCCGAAACCATCGGCAAGCAGCAATACCCAGCAGATCACGCAGTCCTTTGAAGATATGCTCTCCTCTCTCAATCAATCACAGCAAAACTCGGACGACCTTGTGGCAAAACTGGCGCGCGGCGAAGACGTGGACCTGCACAATGTCATGATCGCCCTTGAAGAAAACAATGTCAACTTCAACGTGGCCATCGGCATCCGCGACCGGTTGATCGAAGCATATCGTGAAGTCATGAGGATGCAAGTTTAAATTCCAACGGGATTTTTATCATGCTTACCACCATCCAGCAACAATTTCTGACCTTTTGGAAAAAACAAAGCCTTGGCAAACAGATCACCATGGGGGCAATAGTCCTTTCCATGTTGATCTTGACCCCGGTGCTCGTTAACTGGGCCAATACCCCAAGTTACTCGGTCGCTTACACCGGTCTCAGTGAAGCAGATGCTGCCCAGATCGTTCAACGGTTGGATGAAAACAGCATCCCATACCAGCTGAAGAGCAGCGGCACGATCGAAGTCCCCAGTGAACAAGTGTACTCCACCCGCTTATTGATGGCTCGTGAAGGCCTGCCACAATCCAGCACAGTGGGGTACGAACTGTTCAGCGGCAGTTCCATGCTTGGGATGACAGAGTTCTCACAGAAAGTCAATTACCAGCGCGCGATCGAAGGGGAACTGGAACGCACCATTGGCAGCCTCGATGCGGTCAGCGCCGTGCGCGTCCACCTGGTGATCCCTGAAAAAAGTTTATTAACCACGGAGCAGTCTCTTACCACCGCCTCCGTCACGATCCAGGTCAACCCCGGCAGCAGACTGGACGATGCCCAGGTGCGTTCGATCACTCACCTGGTCGCCAGCAGCGTGGAGGGCTTGAAGCCTGAAAACGTGGTTGTGGTGGATAGCGAAGGCAATCTTCTGGCCGACGGTACTACATCTGAAAACGAAATGAACATGACCGTCAAGGATGACCAGCGTGCCATCGAAGCTGCATACGCCACCGAGGTCAAGAACCGTGTGCAAGCCATCCTTGATAAGATCCTCAGCCCCAACCGATCCGTTGTGCAAGCCACCGTGGAGATGGATTGGACCGCGCGTGAAGTCACCTCGAATATGTACTCCCCGACTGAGATCGCATTGCGCAGTTCACAGATCATCAATGAAAGTTCCACCAGCGGCGGCACCAACGGCGGCGTGCCTGGCGCGACCTCGAACCTGCCCACTCCAGTGGCTACCGCAGCCGGAACCGGAACGGAAAGTTATCAACGCAATGAAGAAACGCTGAACTATGAGGTCAGCCAGGTTCAATCGCATGAGATCACCACACCGGGCAAGGTCAGCCGCATCTCGGTCTCTGTCATGGTGGATAGCATCGACGACCCGGCCCAGATCGAGATCATCAAATCAGCCGTACAGGTTGCAGCCGGTATCGATGCGACCCGTGGCGATCAGATCGCAGTTGAATCCTTTGCCTTCGACCGCACCGCCCTTGATGCGCTGGCAGCCGAACTGGAAAAGCAACAACAACAGCAATTGTATTTACAGATCGCAGCCGGTGTCGGCGCGATGTTGATCGTGCTTGCCCTGCTCTTCCTGATCCTGCGCCAGATCAACAACACCCGTAATGCCTCCAAGGAAACCTGGAAGACCGTCTTGCGCCCGGTCAGTGAAATGGCTGCTCTGGGTTCCCCAGACTACCAAGGCGTTGCGATGCGCTTACAGGATGATCTTTCACAGGCGCTCAATCGTCTTGCCGAAAAAGAAACACAGGCCCTCCCCGCAAACGGGTTGGCCGGTATGGATGAAATGATCACTGAGCCTGCCAACCCGGCCAAGCCGCGCACAGCAACCTCCCGCTCGCTTGAAGATGAACAGAATGCACGTGTCATTACAAGATTGACGGAAGAGAGTCCCGCCACAGTGGCTGAGATCATTCAGATCTGGTTGAACGAGAGCAAGAGATCATGACCACCGGAATCGAAAAAGCCTCCGCGCTTCTGCTGGGACTGGGAGTGGAGCGGTCATCCCGGGTGCTTCAGTACCTCACTGAGGGCGAGATCGAACAAGTCCTCATGGTGCTTGGCAAACCAGGAATGGTCGCCCCGGATGTTCGACACGAGGCGTTGCGCGAAGCCTGTGAACTCAGCATGTCGGACACATCCGAAATGCGTGGCGGGGTGGAATACACCCGTCAACTGCTGGCCCGCGCTGTCGGCCCGCGCCGCGGCACAGAGATCCTGGAACGCATCTCCGTTCACCAGCAATTATCTTCGTTCGAGATGCTCAAGAACGCGAACACTACAGAAGTAGCTTCACTACTTCAAGAGGAAATGCCACAGACTATTGCGCTGGTGCTTTCATACCTGGAAGCCAAAGTCGCAGCCGATATCCTCACCAGCATGCCCAAGGAAACCCAAATTGAAGTGACTTTGCGCCTCGCAGCCATGGACCGTGTCTCACCGCAGGTGGTGCAGCAAGTGGAGAAAAGCCTGAAGAGCAAACTCTCCAGCGTCATCAACGAAGCGGATTTCCGTGCTACAGGCGGCGTGACCTTTCTGGTGAAGGTCCTTAATCAGGTCGATCGTGGCGCGCAAAAATCCATATTTGAAGCGCTTGAGACCACCAATGCCAAACTGGTCGAAGAAATCCGTGCCAATATGTTCACCTTTGACGATCTCGCCAAGTTGGATGATCGTGCCATGCAACGCGTGCTGCGCGACATCAACAAAGCCGACCTGGCCATGGCGCTCAAAGGTGCGCCAGACCGATTGCGCGAAAAAGTATTCCAAAACCTCTCTGAAAGAGCGCGTGAAAACTTGAAAGAAGAGATCGACATTCTAGGACCGCAACTGGCCAAGAATGTATACACAGCTCAACGTAAGATCGTGGATGCCTGTCGGTCATTGGAAGAATCCGGCGAGATCGTGATCGCAGGTGGAGGAGGAGAAAATGAAGTCATTGTCTAAGGCTCATGTATCCTCCGCGCTTCAAACCTGGAGCCCGCCCGACTTGGACAACGAACTCTTCCCTGTTGATGTG
>DAOQBX010000019.1:0-10485 GCA_035340155.1 Anaerolineales bacterium
CAACGGGAAATATTCTTCGGCGTCCTGCTGGGCATGGCCCAGTTCGTGCGCGGCGATGGCGAGAGCCGCGACCGAGGCGCCATTCGCCACACCGTTTGAAAGGAACAGGGTCTTGTTACGCGGGTCGTAGTGGTCGGTCAATTCACCGCGCGTCCCTTGAACCTGCACGCCATACAAGCCGCTACGTGAAATGAGACGCTGCGCAGCCTCAGAGCCGGACAACCGGCTGCGAGCCGGAACACGGCCCCACTTATTGTATGCCGAGCGGACATACCATGAGGTGAGCCCCATGATAATGAAGGCCGGCAGCATGAACATCAAATAGGTTGGATTGAAAAAAAACATTCTAACTCCTTGGGCCAAACAATCTACGGTTTGGCGCACATCTTACTGTCCGATCATCTCCATTAATACGCGTACCGCTTCATCGAGTTGCGGATCCTTCTCAGCCTGGCGGTCTTCATTAGTGAGATCCATCTCGAAGGGATAATCTGGGGTGAGACCCTGTTTGTGGATGGTGCGTTCCTTGGGTGTTAACCATTTGGCGATAGTGATGCGCACCGCACCATTCTCACCCGAGAGCGGGATCCAGTTCTGGACCGACCCCTTCCCGTAAGAGACGGTGCCCACCAATTTTGCGCGGCTGGTATCCTGCAAAGCGCCCGCCACAATTTCAGAAGCCGAAGCGGAATTTCCGTTGATTAGCACCACCATGGGAATTTTGGCATCCGTTGCCATGCCGCCAGGGATCACATCATATGTATTTCGCGTGCCGTCGCCATATTGCTCGTATAACACCACACCATCACCGATGAATTGGGAGGCTACTTCCACCGCGGTCTGCAAATAGCCGCCGCCATTATCTCGCAAGTCAAGGATGATGCCCTTGGGGTTCTGGGCCATCAGGTCGGTCAGAGTCGCCACCAGTTCAGAGGTGGTGCGGGAACCGAAGGTTGTAATCCGGATATAGGCAATACCGTTATCCAGCATCTTGCCGCTGGCAGATTCAACAGTGATCTTTGCGCGCACAATATCGAACTCCAGCGGATGGTCTTCGCCATCGCGCATGATCGATAAGTGAACAGTCGAACCGGCCGGGCCCAACACCTTGAGACGCACGAGTTCGCCATCGATACCGGTCATGTCTTCACCATCGATCGCTACGATCGCATCGCCGGGGAGCAGACCAGCCTTTTCAGCCGGGGAACCGGGGATGGGGCTGGTAACGGTCAGGTATTCCGTGGTGGTATCAACATATGCGCCGATGCCTTCATATTCACCTTCAAGGCTGGAGTTCGCCTGCTTGAAATCTTCGGGGTCCATGTAGGAAGAGTGCTGGTCGCCAAGCGCGCCCATCATGCCGCTGATCGCGCCGCGCATGAGCGCGACATCATCCACGGGCTGGTCCACATAATTTTCGTGGACGAGGTTCCAAGCCTCCCAAAACGGGCCGAACAACGTCTGCATATCCTGCGGCGTTGCCGATTGTTGTTCCGTTGAGGCGGTGGGCGGAGCGGAAATAGCGGGAGCCTGCTCCAACCCGGGGATGCTGATGGGCATCAGATGGCCGGTCACAAAACCACCTGCAAAGGAGCCGAGCCCGATGACAAGCACTACGAGGACAAGCAGGGTCGCCTTTAAAGTCTTATTCACAAATGCCTCCAATTTTGGCTGTATCGCGCTGATAAAACCGGGGAAACTGTATCATTCTCCCTGTTGCGCGATACTTCATTATAGGTACGCAAAAAGATACCACCCGGTTATTAAAGATTGCTGAATTAATTGTACGATTTCCGTAAGAATCGCCCCGGAGGGTTACGGCCCGGTATCTCCATCCTTTTTCTGTCCGCTTTCGCTCAATTCCTGTACGGTGCGGCGCAGTTCCTCCATCTCATCGTCCTTCTTCTTTTGGACGGGGTTCATGGCATTCATCATCTTCACGAGGGGGTCGTTCTTCCCGCCGCGCATAACACCGCGCACAATTCCATACATGACAGCATTGATGCCCACGATCAACAGGATAAAAAGCAGGGCGGCAATTGCGGTTTTACTTTCCATGTTGGCCCTCCAAAATGGGAACGAGTTGGCTCCAGTCCGTCAGGTGTGCGTCGGCGCTGCCTGCGGGAAATCTCTCGTTATACAAAATACTGAACAAACCCGCTTGGCTGGCGGCACTGGTAGTGCGGTGGATATCGTCGATCATCACGCATTTGGAGGGGTCGCTTTCACCGGCAGCCTGCATGGCAAGCTGGAAAGACTCGGGCATCGGTTTGCAATAGGGGGCGATGGCGTTCACATCCACCACGATATCAAACAGGTCACGCAGGCCAAGGGCGGTCAGCACCCTGTCAGCGTGGGCAGAGTCTGCGTTGGTGAAGATCAGGTTGCGGGTCGGGAGCGAAGCGATGATGGAGCGCAGGACCGGGTTGGGAGTGAGGTACGCCTTCAGCGGCAGGTCATGCACAAAGGCGAGGAAATCCTGCACATCGATCTCATGATGGGCCTGCAATCCGCGCAGGGTGGTGCCGTATTGCAGGAAATATTTTTCACGGATGTGCGCGATCTGGTCTTCAGGGAAGCCCATGCGTTCACGCATATAAATGTTCATGCGTTCCTTGATGGCCAGCCACAAGCCGGTATTGGAGGGATACAGGGTATCGTCGAGGTCGAAGAAGATGGTGGTGAATCGCATGCCGCGATTATAGTTTACCCGGCCCGTAAATTGCTCGAAGACCGCAATTTATGAGCGCACTGGGTATAATCGCCGCATGCCCATTCGATTGCTTTCCTCCGAAGTCTCGTCGCAGATCGCCGCCGGTGAAGTGGTGGAGCGGCCCGCTTCCGTCGTCAAGGAGTTGACCGAAAACTCATTGGATGCGGGCGCGAAGAACATCTCCATTTCCATTGAGGATGCGGGACGGGCCCTGGTTGAGATCGCAGATGACGGGCATGGCATTCCGGCTGGCGAATTGGAACTGGCCGCTTCGCGTCATGCGACCTCGAAACTGGTCCAGTCCGATGACCTGTTCCACATCCAGACCATGGGGTTCCGGGGTGAGGCGCTGGCTTCCATCGGTTCGGTCTCGCACATGACCATCACCTCACGCGTAGAGTCGGCAAAAGAAGGCGCGCGTCTGCGCGTGAATGGCGGCATGTCCGAAAAGGTGGAGAAGGTCGGCGCACCCAAAGGGACCGTGGTGCGCGTGGAGAATCTTTTTTACAATGTGCCCGCGCGTTTGAAGTTCCTGAAGACCGATACCACCGAGCGCCGCGCCATCGATTCATTGGTGACGCGTTACGCGCTGGCATACCCGCAGGTGCGCTTCAAGATCATGGACGGCAGGCAGGTCACTTTACAAACATCAGGAGACGGGGATCGGCGTTCCATCCTGGCTTCGCTTTACGGGGTTGAAGTCGCCAAACAAATGCTGGAAGTGATGGCATCGGAAGAAGGGATGACGCTGACCGGTTTTATCAGCCCGGTTTCGCTGACGCGCTCCAACCGCAAAGAGATCACTTTCTTTATCAATGGCCGCTGGGTGCAGGAGATCTCCCTCAACTCAGCCTTGTTGCAGGCTTATCACACGCTGCTGATGGTGGGGCGGTATCCACTTACGGCGCTGTTCCTGGACATGGCCCCGGAGGATGTGGATGTGAACGTCCACCCGACCAAGGCCGAAGTACGCTTTAGGGCGCAGGACAAGGTTTTCAGTTTCGTCCAGCGCTCGGTGCGGAAGGCGCTGCTGGCGTATACGCCGGTCCCGTCTGTCTCACCGCAGTTGTGGGGAAGCAGGTCGGTTCCATCTGAGCCGCGAACGGTGGGGATCGATTGGTCTATCGCGCATGAGGAAGAGTTATCCGCCAGTGGCGAGCGGCCATCGGCGGGCGGCGATGGATCACCCGATACCAATTATCAGGCGTCAGTTGGCAGTGAACAATCATCACAAGCCGAAGGTCAAAAAGCATTTTCCACAGGCGTGCCATTATTGCGTCTCATCGGCCAGATCGGTGCGACGTATCTTGTGGCGGAAGGGCCGGACGGCTTGTATCTGATCGACCAGCACGCGGCGCATGAGCGGGTGTTGTTCGAGAAGTTGATGGCGCAGCATGAGCACAAAAGCATTCCATCGCAGTCACTGCTTGCGCCGGAGATCGTAACCCTGCCGCCGCAGTCATCGAAAACATTGCTTGAACAATTGCAGTTTCTGAATCGCTTCGGCTTTGAGGTGGAAGAGTTCGGGACGAACACCTTTCAGGTACGCGCCATGCCGACCCTGTTCGCAGGCGGCAGCCCGTCCATGGCACTCAAGGCCCTGGTGGAGGATTTTGAAGAGGATGAGAGTCCGCTTCAGGCGGAAGTGGAAGCGAGACTGGCAGCCAGGGTCTGCAAACGTCTGGCGGTCAAGGCCGGGCAGGCACTCACATCCGAAGAACAAAGAAGTCTGCTCAATGATCTGGAGGCATGCCAGTCGCCGCGAACCTGCCCACACGGCCGGCCAACGATGATCCACCTGACGGTGGATATGCTGGAACGTCAGTTTGGCCGGCGGGGTGCAAGATAGTTTAATAGTCCTTTAAGGGGGGATTACTAAATTTGATAGGTGGGAAAAAAGCAGTTGTTCATACGCTACAATGGATACATGAATAATTTTGTGAGCGAACTATCGCCACATGATGTGGAAAGGGTATTTGAGCAAATCAACGCTGCGCTGGCCTTGGTAGATCGCCAGGGGAGATTGCTGGCATGGAATACCGCGTTTTCGGCTTGCACATCCGAATATTCAACATCGGAAAACCTGGATCTTTTTTTTCCAGAGGCCGAACGACCCGACTTGCACACACGCTTATCCAGTAATCTAGTGGAACAATGGACCGGGGTCTTTCATGCGCGGGGTGAAGCAGATGCTGTTGCGTTCACTTTCCGGCTCATCCCCGTCTCCGGGGCGCGCGCTGTATTCATTGCAGAACGGGTTGTATCAGACTCGGTGTTGCAGGGCTTTTACGAATACCTCAACGACCAGATCGGCAATCTACGCATAGACGTTGAAAAATATAAAAAGGTCATTCATGCCAAAGAAGTAGAGCTCCAGGCGGTCATCACGCAATCCAAGGAAGTCTCTGATATGGATGCGCTGACTTACCTGTTCAACCGCCGGGCCACCATCCGCGAATTGCAGGCTGAGGTCTTGCGTGCTGTACGGTATAGCTCAAGTCTTTCGGTCTCAATCATTGATGTGGACCATTTCAAGGCCATCAATGACAGTTATGGGCACCCTGTAGGTGACAAGGTCCTGCAACAGGTGGCAGCCCAATTGCGAGACGGCATCCGCACGCCGGACATTATCGGCAGGTATGGCGGAGAGGAATTCATCATCATTCTCCCCAATTCCGGGGTGGATGCAGCCGGGGAGCAGGCGGCGCGCTTGTGTAAGATCATCAGTACGAATCCGTTTCACATCAAGGAACATTCCATCCCGGTGACCATCAGCGTGGGTGTGGCGGAATTGCGCATCGGCCAGGACACCTGGGATACCCTCCTCAACCGCGCAGACGACGCCATGTACAACGCCAAAAAACGCGGAAGGAATTGCTGGGTACAGGCGGAATAAGAACGGGATGGCTGGTTTGCCATCCCGTTCTGTTTTTTTACTTGAAGACACCAAGGGGATTATAGTTCCCGGAGAAACCCGGGAAGACCGCTTCGATATCGGAATTATTCATACGCTTGGAAAGCAGTTCACCCAATACCTGACGGTAATCTGTGGTCACAGCCAGGTCGGCATGGTCGTACAACTGTTCATTGTCGAGGCCCGGCCAATTCCCAAAGACCTGTCCGCCATTAACGCTGCCCCCGAGCGCGAACATCACGCTGCCGTGCCCGTGATCCGTGCCGTAGGATTCATTCTGCACCAGGCGGCGGCCGAACTCACTGACCACCACCACGGACAATTTTTCGGTATGGCCTGAGTCGAGGTCAAGATAGAAGTTCGCCAGCCCGGAGGCCAATTGCCCGAGCAGGGTGGCGATGTAGCCGCCATTGCCATCGTTCTCGTATTCGTGCGTGTCCCATCCGCCGAAATCCACAGTGGCGATCCGCAAGCCTGCTTCCAGTTTGATCATCTGCGCGACGGTCTTCATCTGGAGGCCAAACTCATCGTCGTTGTAGGTCGCGCCATTGGATGGGGTATAGCCACCTCCACTGAGCGGGCTGACGATGTTCAACGCATCCAATGTGCGCGTCCCGGCGCGGTGCAGCAGGCTGTCTCCGGCATACAACTGGCGCAGCGCATTCATATGGGAGTCGCGCAGGCCGTTATCCCAGAGCGAAAAATCCTCCGGGGTATTCAAGCTGACAGTGGGAGTAAAGTTCAGCAAAGAGGTCGGCTGGCCTGCGGTGGAGAGCACCGGCAGAATGGAGGATATTCCCGTGGATTGCAAGTGGCGGGTGATCCAGCCGGAAGCGGTGCTCTTGGAGCCCGGCGTGCCCAGTTCGATATATTCCTGTGCATCGAAATGGCTGCGCGTGTCGAAGTCCAGCCCAACAGCATGGACAACGCCGACCTTGCCGGACTGGTACAGATCATACAGCGGGGACATGGCAGGGTGCAGGCCGAATTGATCGTTCAAACGCAAGGGGTCGGATATCTTGAGGTTGGGTCGGGCGAGCTCATAGAAACCGCGATCGTCCCCGGCAAGTGGCGGAACCACATTAAGCGCGTCCCAGCCGCCACGCAGGAAGACCACCACCAGCGTATCAGAGGGATTGTCCTGTTTGGCAAAAGCGAGGTTGGTCAGTTTGGCGCCGGCCATTGCAGCGATGGCGGCAGAACATCCCTGCAAAAATTGGCGACGGGGGATAAGGGTTTTTGTCATCGCATTATCTCCACTGGAACTCGGGACTCATCAGGATCACTTCGACCATGGCAGGCAGTACATACCGCACATGGTCATCGGGCAGGGCCTCTTCCGGGCCATAATCTTGCGCCATCACAGTCATGATGGCATTACGGCCGGCCTCAGCAAGGGGCTGGTTCAGGATTCTTTGGATCCAGTAATCGGCGAGGGCAGAAGCGCTGCGAATCTCCGCCGGGGTCTGGCCATACACATCCGAAGCGATCTTGAAGCCGGTATCGTCATCATTCATCCAATTCTCGGTCAGCCCCACTGCAAAATTCCAGCGATACAAAAGAGACATGGAATTAGCCCAGGCTTCGCGCACATCAGGGTAGCCATCGGGCGAGCGGCGCTCAAAAATGGCCTGACCCATCAACCCGAGCATCCAATGAATGCCACCAGGGATGCGGTTGGAATCAGAGTTAAGGGCGCGGACCATGGAAATCACCGCTTCGAACGGACGTTTGACCTTTCCGCCCCAACTGGCCTTGAACTCCGCCGAAAGCAGGATCGTCTCCATCACGCGCTTGAGCTGGTCCGGCGCGGCGCGGTTTTCGTAAAAGGTGTTGGTCACCGCCTGGACGATGGACTCGGGCGGAACATCGGAAATGAAACGACGACATAATTTACGGGCAATGAAACGCGCCGTACCGGGATGGTTCGCAAGCAGGTCGAGCACATCATGGCCGTCCTTCAGGTCTTCCTGGTCGGCAGGGATGTATCTGCCAAGTACGATCTTATTGAAACGGTCATGCCAGGGCTTGTAATACAGGAAGTTGCCCGAAATGCCCACACCTTCCTCCCAGCCGCCGATGTTGTCATCGATGCGCCAACCGGTCAGGCAGCGGGCCGCTTCGTACACATCGTTATCCACATAACCGATGGCCACCCCATCGGCATCCTTCTGGACGGTGTTCGGGTCACGCACACCCAAATAGTTCTCCGCCCCGAGGGTGTGCAGTTCAAAAAGTTCACGCGCATAGTTCTCGTTGGGCCCGGCATCGCTGCTGTTGTTCTGGTTCAGGTAATATAACATGGATGGATGCTTTGCCACCGCTTCCAGCATCTGCCGGAAGTTGCCGAGCATGTGGGCGCGTAATGCATCGCGATTGTACGAGACCAGCAAAGGCACACCATCATCCTGCCAGAAGTAAACGTTGAAATGGTTGTGCCAGAAATCTGCAAGCAATTCCACGAGTTGTTTTTCACTGTAAGCCGCGCGCAGGGCGGTTGCATCTGCGAGCTCATGCGCGGGTTTGCTGTACCAATCCCAATAACTATTATCGTTCGAGTTGTAGGGGTTGTTGGCGATATGGTCGGCATATAACTGTTCGAGGGATTTATGTAACGTTTCGAAACCGGCGTTGTTGTAGCGGTTCTCGAATTCGCTGTCGTCGATGGAGTCAGGGGTCAGTTGCAGGGCCACGAAGTTTTGCAGGCGCTCATCGTCCGTGGCGCCGAGCGCATTGAAGGCCTCCACATCCCCAGGGCGAATGCCAAAGGTCAGGCGGTTGAGCGCGAGGGTGGCCATCGGCACAGGTGGAAGCGGGGTTTGCGCCTCGGTGGTGACGATCGGATTGGTTGGGACGCCCTGTTGGGAAACAACCGTCGGCGGAGTCGCATCATCCGGAGCACAGGCTGCCAGCACCGATGTAGCCGCCAATGTACCGCCCAGTTTCAGGAAATCTCTGCGGGTGAATCTATTAGTCTGCATATGCACCTCGTCGCTTCTTATACAAGATGGAAATTATTCGATATATCCCGCATTAGTACCGCTCAAAAGGTGGAGCCTACGGCGTATCTGCAAAGACTCCGCGAAAGGCCCCACTCACTTTTTCTTTCACATCCGCCATCGTTGGGGCCGGGTCGAGCAGGTCAGCCAGCGAGACGACCGGCTCGTTCAGCCCGCAGGGGATGATACCCTCCCAATAATCCATGTTCGGATTCACGTTCAACGCAAAGCCGTGACGGGTCACACCCTTCGCATCCACCTTGACGCCGATGGCCGCGATCTTGGCGGGCTTCTGCTTATCCTCTGGCTTGCAGTTCACGCAGCGCGAATAGACATCGGCCTGGATCCACACCCCGGTCTTGCCGGGAACCTGGCCCGCACCGAGTCCATAGTTCATCAGCACACCGATGAGCATGGTCTCCAATTTGCGGATGTAACCGACATAATCAGCCTGAGGAATGAGCATGGAGTCTGAAGTCTCCGGACTTCGGTTTTCCAACGGTTGAGGTTGTTGGAGGCCCAGTGACAGCAACGGATACCCCACCAACTGGCCCGGCCCGTGATAGGTGACATCCCCGCCGCGGTCCACCCAATAAGTGGACACGCCTTTCTCTTTCAATTGGGATTCATTCCAAAGCAGGTTGCTGGCATTGCCTTTGCGGCCGAAGGTATACACGTGCGGATGTTCGAGCAAAAGCAGGGTCGGCGGACGAGTCCCCGCTGCGATCTCCGCCGCATATTGATCCTGCAACTTCCAGGCTGTTTCGTAATCGACCAGGTCTAAATCCAATATCTTGATGCTCATACCATTAAATTCCGCAGGGGCGCAGTATACCGCGCCCCTGCCTTTTTCAACCGAAGATCCTGCGATACAGGTCCGATTCCAGCAACCCGTTCGGGTCGCAACGCTTCTTTAATTTCTTGAACTTCACCACGGTCTCCGCGCCATAAAAAGCCAGGGCCGTTTCGGCGGTGGTCTCACTGTTCTTGGCGAAGTAGAAACGACCGCCGTTGGCGATCACGATCTTATCGAACTCGAACATCATCTCACGCATCTTCGCGCGGGTGGAGTCCGTCACCTTGAAATCAAGGGCGAGCGAGAAGCCATCTACCGCATGGGTGAGCAGGAACTTGTCGGGGCGATGGCGCTTGGTCACGCCGAGATAGGAGGGCATACCGCGCTTTTGCGAAAGGCTCAACATCTGCGTCCATGCGGCTTCGGCGGTCTCTTTCGGCAGGAAGGACTGGTATTGGATCAACCCGTCGCGTCCGTAGGAGAGTTCCCAGCTCGGGACGTAATCCAAAAGAAAATGGAAGGCCGCATGCGATTGGCGGAAAGTATGCGTCCGCAGAGAGGCAACATATTTCGCCAGGTTCACCATGCGCCAGCCAATATTATTTCCAAAAGGACGCATAAAATAATGCAGCAAGGATTTCGGGAACACGCCGAAGATCATCGGTGGCAGGATCTGATTCTGCAACTTCATCGTCTCCTGCGGTTTGGGGTCTTCTCCTTCGTGAACATAGCGCGCCGCGTGAATTTGTCCACGCCCGAGGGCGGAGCCGCCCGCAAACGTATCCAGCCAGCCGACGATGTAGTCGTTGTTCGGCGCGCCATCCTGCAACGCGGAAAGGTGTCGATGTAGATTCTGCACGGGCAGGGCATCCACGGTCAAAAGTCCCGAATGGATGCGCTTCATTTGCAGGGTGACGGAGGTGAAGATGCCCAGCATCCCATATCCGCCGATCATGGCGTGGAACAGGTCTCCGTTCTTTTTGGGCGAGCAGGTAATCTCCGCGCCGGTCGGCAGCACTGCGGTGAACTCCATCACATGTTCGCCAATGGTGCCCATCTTGAA
>DAOQBX010000020.1:0-10470 GCA_035340155.1 Anaerolineales bacterium
TATCAAAGAGATCGCGCCGCGGTTGCTGCCGGTCTTTGAGCGCATTATCAAGACCCGGAAGAATTTACGCATTACCAATCCCGCCATGCTGATGCGTTCCTTCATCGGCATGGTCGTTTCTTTCATGATCACAGAAATGTTGATCTCCAATTCCATCCTGAGCAAGGTCATGCCCAAGAATCCCATCGATGCCTATGTGGATGTTTACATGCACGGCATCATCAAGGAGACCGTATGAGGTCAAGATTATTTTCCATTATTCGCAAGGAGTTTATCCAGATCCTGCGAGATCCCCGCACTCTGGTGCTCATCATTCTAATGCCTATTATGCAACTGTTCCTGCTGGGCTATGCCGCCACCACCGACGTCAAGAACATTTCCATGGCAGTCTGGGACCAAAGCCATTCAGCGCAATCCCGCACCTTGCTGGATGCCTTCCGCGTGGCGAATTATTTCAGCATCGATTATTTGATCGGCTCTGAGGAGGAGTATCGTACCCTGATCGAATCGGGTCAGATCCGTGCCGCGCTCATCATCCCACCGGATTATGAAGTGCGTTTGCTGGAAGGCAAAGCCCAGGTTTCGCTGGTGCTCGATGGATCCGATGCCACCGTGGGCGGAACCGCTCTCTCTGTGGCGAAGTTGATCGGCCAATCGTATGCTACCAAGGTTCTCACCGAGCAGGCTGCCCTGACAGGTCGCCCCACTGCCTTCAACCCGCCGCTCGATGTCCGTACCCAGGTCTGGTACAACCCTGACCTGATCGCCGCCTATTTCAACGTCCCCGGCGTGATCGGTATGATCTTGTACTTCATCACCGCCTTGTTAACCGCTTCCGCCATCGTGCGCGAACGTGAACGCGGCACCATCGAGCAACTCATCGTAACGCCGATCCGCTCGTGGGAATTGGTGGTGGGGAAGATCCTGCCGTATGCCATCCTCGCCTTCATCGATACATTGGAAATTTTGGTCATTGGGCATTGGTGGTTCGGAGTTCCCATTCGCGGCGACCTTGGCCTCGTCTTTGCTCTTTCCGGCTTGTTCGTCATCTCCAGCCTTGGCATCGGCTTGTTTGCCTCGACCATTGCCAATACGCAGCAGGAAGCGTTCATTACCGTCATGGTTACCATGCTGCCAAGCATCTTCCTATCCGGCTTTTTCTTCCCGATCGCGGCCATGCCGGTCTTCTTGCAATGGGTATCGGCCATCGTCCCGTTGCGTTATTACCTTGTCATTATTCGCGCGCTGCTACTCAAAGGAGTCGGCGTAGTGGCGCTCAAGAATGAGATCATCGCCCTGACCATTTTTGCGGTTGTCATCATGGGTGCGGCCGCCGCCCGCTTCAAGAAACGACTCGACTAACGTTCCAACCTGAACCACTTAACTTGCCATACAGGAGTTTTTCATGCAATCTAAAATGCCCCCACTTCCCGTTCGTATCGTAGTAGCGCTGATCGTCCTCAGCACCCTTGTCTACTATGGCCTTCAATTTCTCACACCTGTGAGTGACACCACCCTGGCCGCTTCCGGTACCATCGAAGCCGCCATAGTGAACGTCTCACCGGAAATGTCCGGCAAAGTGACGGATGTCAATGCTGTGGAAGGTGAGGCTGTGACGAAGGACCAGCCGCTTCTTAACCTCGACGCAAGCCTGTTGACCGCCCAGCAGGCTGTAGCTTCCGCTGCAGTCGACTCAGCCAACGCCGCCCTGGCCTCTGCGCAGACCAAATATGACCAAACGCTCGAGTCAGCTCTTGCTGCCCAGGCCGCACAGCGTTCCAAAGATTGGAAGACCTCCGCTCCCAGCGAATTCGACCAGCCCAATTGGTACATCGAACAAGAGCAGCAAGTCGCCTCCGCCCAGGCTGAACTCGACGCTGCGCAAGCCGCGATCGACGAAGCGAATACCAATCTCGAACGCGTCATCACCGACTTGAAGAACTCCAAATACCTTGCGACGGAACAGGAACTTGCCGATGCCCGCGCCGCCTTCGTGATCGCCCAGCAGGTGAAAGATCAGGCCGCCGATGCGTCTGATAATAAAGGCCTGACGGATGCTGCGCAGGATTACTACGACGACGCCCTGACCCGCCTCGATGACGCTGAGCAGGCTTATAACGATCTGATGAACAGCGATGAAGCCGACGATGTCAAATACGCCCGCGGACAAGTCCTCGTGGCCCAGCAGCGTTATGATGCCGCTTACGCCCGTCTGTTGGCATTGCAGACTGGCGGTCAGTCTCCGGCTGTGATCTCCGCTGCCAGGGCATTGGATCAGGCGAAGTCTGCGCTCTCTCAAGCCGAAGCAAGCCTGGCCTTGCTGGATGCGCAGGTTGCCAAACTCACGGTCCATGCCCCGATGGATGGTGTTATTCTGACGCGCAATGTCGAGCCTGGTGAATTCGTCCAACCGGGTGCGGTTGCGATGACCATGGCCGACCTCTCCAACCTGACCATCACCGTATACATTCCCGAAGATCGTTATGGCGAAATTTCATTGGGCCAGACTGCCGAAGTGAAAGTGGATTCCTTCCCTGAGATGACATTCACTGCCACCGTCACTCACATTGCAGATCAGGCCGAATTCACCCCGCGCAATGTGCAGACTGTGGAAGGCCGCAGCGCCACCCTCTATGCCATCAAGTTGAGCGTGCAAGACTTCGAAGGTAAATTGAAGATCGGCATGCCAGCGGATGTGACGTTCAAATAGCCATTCACCTACCGAGATCATCCATTAAAGGCAAACTCTTTATGACAGAGTATTTCGTGCAAGCCACCAATCTCAAAAGATACTTCGGCGGCACTCGTGCTGTGGATGGTGTTGACCTGCAAATTCCCGCCGCTGAGATATACGGTCTTGTCGGCTCGGACGGGGCAGGGAAGACCACTACCATGCGTTTGCTTGTGGGGGCGCTCCTGCCCGATGCTGGAGAAATTACAGTTTGTGGGTTTAACGTTTTGAAACAGACCGAACAGGCCCGCTCCTCCATCGGTTATCTCTCACAGCGTTTTTCCATGTACGAGGACTTGACCGTTCTGGAGAACATCCGCTTCTTTGCCGAAGTGCGTGGTCTCTCCTCAAATGAATGGCTGCCGCGATCCATGGAGATCCTTGAATTCGTCGGCTTGGATAAATTCAAAGACCGCCGCGCCGGTCAACTTTCGGGTGGCATGAAGCAGAAACTCGGCCTTGCCTCCGCCCTGGTGACTCGTCCACGTTTGCTTTTACTGGATGAGCCCACCACCGGTGTAGACCCCGTCACCCGGCAGGATTTTTGGCAATTGGTCATCAAGTTGGTCGGCTCTCGAGAAGGGGATGGCGTCTCCGTCATCATTTCCACACCTTATATGGATGAAGCCTCCCGCTGCCATCGCGTGGGCTTCATGAAGAATGGCCGCATCATTGCGGAAGATACCCCGTCCAATTTGCGCTCGCTCCTGAATGAACGCATCCTCGAACTGCGTGGTTCGCCGTTGAACACCCTGCGGCATGTGGCGCATCAAGATGCAGATGTGGAAGATGTGCAGGCCTTCGGCGACCGCCTGCATATTCGCGTCAGTGAAGGGAAAGCCAGGTCCGTGCTTCGCCGTTTGAAGTCTGAGATCAAGAACGCTGGTGCGCATGTGGACGAACTCCGCATGGTTCCGCCCGCGCTTGAAGATGTTTTCATAGCCTTGTCGGAAGACAAGGCAGATTCAGTCACCCCGGTTTAAAGAAAGGATTCCCAGCCATGATCAACATCGACCTTGGTGTTTTGATCGACCGTCCCATAAAAGATGTCTTCGCTTTTGTCGCCAACCTCAACAACATGTCCAAATGGAATTCTGCTGTAGTGAGTTTGCAGCAAATTACGCCCGGCGCAACGGGCGTGGGTTCCAAGTTCAAGACCGTTGGTGAGATGATGGGTCGCCGCATCGAAGGCGAGATGCAGGTGACCGCTTATGAACCGGATACCAAATGCGGCTTTCAGGTCAATGCTGGGCCGATGCAAGTCAACCTGACGATGGCCTTTAAGACTGTCGGCACCGGCACAAAGGTCAGCCTGAATGCACAAGGCAACCCCGGCGGGCTTTTCAAACTTGCTGAAGGGTTGATGGCCGGACAGGTTAAATCCATGATGGAAGGCAATCTTGCACGTCTCAAGTCTGCGTTGGAAGGAGCGTAAATGTCGCTGCCCGTAATCTATGTTGAAAATCTCACGCGACGCTTTGGCGATTTTGTCGCAGTGGATCACATCAACTTTGAAGTGAATCAAGGGGAAGTGGTCGGATACCTTGGACCGAACGGTTCAGGCAAGACCACCACCATCCGCATGCTGCTTGGCCTGCTTGCGCCCAGCGAAGGCGAGGCGACCGTGCTGGGTTACGATGTCCACCGCCAGAGCGAAGAAGTCCGTGCGCGGGTGGGGTACATGTCGCAGAAGTTTGCGATCTACGATGATCTGACCACCCTGGAAAATTTGACCTTCTACGGCGGCGTTTATGGCATCACTGACAAGGCCCGCATCAACGAGACGTTGGAACTGGTCGGCCTCTCAGGGCATGAGCATACGCTGACGAGAGACCTCTCCACCGGCTGGCGCCAGCGATTGTCATTAGGCATTGCCCTTGTGCATAAGCCGAAATTGCTCTTTCTGGATGAACCCACTTCGGGCGTGGACCCAACTGCCCGCCGTGCCTTCTGGGACTTGATCTATCAACTTGCCGAAAGTGGCGTGACCATCCTGGTCACCACACATTACATGGATGAAGCTGAATACTGCGAACGTGTCGGTGTGATGCGCGACGGCAAATTGCTGGCAATGGATACGCCAACGAACTTAAAGAAGTCCATTATCAAAGGTGATGTGTGGGAGGTTTTTGCGCGTCCGCTCGAGCAAGGGTTGGATGCCCTGCACGATGTGGAAGGTGTGGAACGTGTCGGCTTGGCCGGAGACCATTTACGGGTCATCAGCAAGCGGGTGGAGAAAGAGGCGTTGCAAGACCTCTTAAGTAGAAAAAAGATTCAGGTGGAACGGATCGAGAGGGGAGAGCCAACTCTGGAGGATGTCTTCCTGGCATTGGCTCGTTAATAGGTCATTGCGAGGGCGGTGTTCCTGCCAAACGGCTGAAGCAATCTACAAATCGACAGTGGACTGCTTCGTCGCAAAGAACAAGAGTGCTCCTCGCAATGACGTGGGTATTATTGTTCGGGGGTGACAATGGCCATGATGAGGTACACGATCAACATGGCGCCATGAAAACCGAAGAAACCCAGCACAAATAACAGTCGGATGACGGTCGGGTCCATGTTGAGGTAGTCAGCCAGTCCTGCGCATACGCCCGCCACCATGCGGTTGGATTTGCTCCGTGTAAGTGTTTTGATGTCGCTCATTTTTGCTCCTTTCGTTTGTCTGATTACTCTACGCAGGCAAACGAAGGGAGTTGCAGGTTAAATGGATAAGAAATGCTGAATGCGGTTTCTGCCATTCTTTTTAGCGTGATAAAGAGCCTGGTCCGCTTCATCTATGAGTTGTTTCAGTATTTCGGTCCCTCCAAGTTGTGCGCCATGAAAACCGTATGTGCTGATACCAAAACTCGCCGTGATCTTGTGATCCCGATCCATATTATTTTCCAGAGCGGAACGGATGCGCTCGGCCACCTCACCGGCCTGATACGGATCGCAATTCGGCATGATGACAAAGAATTCTTCGCCCCCATAGCGGACAAGGATGTCATTTTCCCGGATATGGGTTTGAGCGATCTGTGCGAGTTTTTTTAGAAGTTCGTCGCCGGTCTGGTGGCCGTAATTGTCGTTGAATTGTTTGAAGCGATCCACATCCAACATGACCGCCGAGATATTTTTATTGAGGCTTCGGCAATTCTCTGCAATCCTGGGGAAGAATTCTTCCATGGACCGGCGGTTATAGGTTTGGGTAAGCGGGTCGCGTCGGGCGAGATTTGCCAGGCGTTGATTTTCCCGCTCCAGATTCAGCGCCAGTTCGGAGAACTGTATTTTTTCGGTGATATCCAGAATGGAACAGGCAATGTACAGTTCGTTCTGTTCATGCAGGGGGTTCAAGGCAATATCCACCCGAAACTCTTCGCCATTCTTTTTCAGACCCCTTAGGTTGTATTGGGATCCCATCGGGCGATTGGAAGGGGCGGATTGATAAGCGCTGCGGTGGGTTTTGTGCCTGTTGCGCAGCGGCCCGGGAACTAACTCCTCAATCGATTTCCCAATCAGTTCCCCGCTTCCATACTCGAACATGACTTCCGCCAGCATATTGGCATGGATGACGCTGCCGTTGGTGTTCACAATTATCACTGCAACCGGCGCCATATTGGCAACAATGATATAAGGGACAACCTGGCCTTCTTTCAACCTGCTGATCACATAGAGATGTCCATTGTCCTTATTTCTGCTGACATTTGCCAGCAGGGTTTTATAGGAGCCGTCTTTGCAAAGGAATCTGTATTCCAGCGCGAAAACCGGATGGCCGGTCTGAAGTGTCTTGATGGCTGCCGCCACCTTTTCATGATCGTCGAGATGCAGCAAATCCCAATAAGAGGTTGCTTTTAGTTCATCCACACTCCAACCGGTGATGGTAGCGTAAACAATGTTGGCGTGAATGATTCTTCCGTTGGCATCTGCAATGGCCATGGGGTCGTTGCAGAGATTGAAAAAATCCTCAAAGATATTCATGTCATCAAAAATATCGCAGCGCTTTAGGCGGCGGTTATTTGTACCGCTTTCCTTCAAAGTAATTGGCCCCGGCCGCGTAGAACAGGAATATTCCCAGGGCAATAAAGAGCGCCGCCTGTAAACCCAGCCATTTCAATTGCCATAGGCCAAACCCGGCGAAAGCCGATCCAACCAACCCGTAAAAGATCGCATTGCGCATGTATACAGATTGGATGTGTTGTGATTGAAGCAGGTTTCTTTCAGAAAGCTGTGCCAGCTGACGAACTTTTTCTTCATGCCTTCCTTTGCAGGCAAGCCTATCGTCCACAACGGCTGCGCAGTCGGAGCACACTCCGCGCTGGCAGTATTTGCACATTCCCACTGCGGGCTGACCCGGATGATAAAAGCAATTCATCTATATTCTTTCCTTTTTTTTTCTTATCAATTTTTCACTTATTCCTTTCCATTTACCCTTTCACCGCCGGGTGTCTCAAAACGGTCTTCATTTTGTCAGGCGCGGCTTTGCGCGGGTCGCTTAAGTATATTTCGTGGTGTTTTCCGCCGATCGGTCCGACAGCATCTTTTAACCCGTTCTCTGCCATGAATTCTTTCATACGGTCGATGGTGGCGGGTTCGGTGGCGTACGGTCCAATGTGCATGGTCTGGACGCAGAAGCCTTCTTCAAAGAACGCCAGCCGCGCCTGGTTGAGCATTTCGCTATCGCCCTTCTTTTTGCGGACTTGCTCACGCGCTTCCTCAAAAATTTCCGAGGTGACAACTTCCGGCTGCATGATCATCAGCGTGTAGAACCAGTTATCTTTGACGGTAATGTCGAAGAAACCATCTTCAACCCACCACAACCCTTCCAGTGCCATGACAGGGTAATCTACAGAGTTTGTCTTGCGCTTCTTGAACATGAATTTGAGTGTGTATGACAAGCCGTATAACGCCTGTGTTGCATCGGCAAAGGATGGCGATTTACCCGGCTCGGAACCCTTTTCTATCGCGCCATCGATCATGGCGAATTGCAGGTTTGGCACTTGCACACTTTCTATCTTTTTGGCCGAGGGTTGGTATAGATATTTGAATTTCTTTTTCAGGTCTAGGATCTTCATGGCTGCCTCCCATTTCATAATAATGGATACATTCTGTGTTTTCAAGTGACCTTCATAGGTCGCCCTTGTGGATGACATCTCTTCCGTATTTCTCTTGAAGTTGGTCCACCACTTCCTGCAACTTGCGGGACTTTTCGCTTCCTGCATCCCATAAACTGAGTTGCCGTACCGGAGCCCCGATTCCGCTGACGCCGACTCCCAGCAGCCGCACAGCCTGGCCTGGCTTGCGGACAGCGTTCATCAATTTGGTGGCGGCACGATAGATCTCATCTTCGCTGTTCGTGGAAGTGGGCAATGTCATTTGTCGTGTCAGGGTGGTGAAATCGGGCCAGCGGATTTTGATCTTCACGGTCTTGCCTGCCAGATCGTTCCGGCGCAATTGCCGCGCCACCTCGCGCGCCTGTTCACGCAGCGTCCGCTCCAGCGTTTTCTGGTCGTGGAGATCCACATTGAAAGTGGTCTCCTGGCTGACGGATTTCGTCTCCGATTCCGTGCTGACGGGGCGATTGTCCATGCCGTTGGCGTGCTGCCACAGGTCGCGACCATTCTCCCCAAAGAGACTGATCAATTCGCGTTCGGGCCAACGGGCAATGTCACCGATGGTATGAATGCCAAGTTCAGCCAGCCTCGCGCCGGTCTTGGGACCAACCCCCCAGAGCATATCCGCGGGCAGGGGAGCGATGAATTTCGCTTCTTCCCCAAACGGAACGATGGTCAGACCAAAGGGAGGTTCATTCTTCTTTTTGCTTGATTTCTTCCCCACCTCGGTGGCGATCTTTGCCACGAGTTTGTTGGATGCAATGCCCACACTGGAGGGTAGATTCAGCTCGGCCCGGATCGCAGTTTGAAGGTCCAGTGCGATGCGTGCTGCGGGTTGGATGAGGTCTGAAATGTCTAGAAAGGCTTCGTCGATGGAGATCTGTTCCACAAGCGGGGTCAGGTCCCATAATTTTTCCATGACCCTTTGCGAATGTTCGGAATACAGTTTGTGCCTTGCTGGAACGATGAGCAGGTCGCGGCACAGGCGCACAGCGCGTGACATGGGCATGGCGCTGCGAATTCCAAAGGCGCGCGCGGCGTAAGAACAAGATGCCACCACGCCGCGTTCATCTGGTTTGCCACCAACGGCAAACGGCTTGCCGTGCAAGGCGGGGTTCATAATTTCCTCCACTGAACAGAAGAAGGCGTCCAGGTCTAGGTGCAGAATGGTGCGCGGCATGATTCAATTATACAAGCTGATTTTGGACTGTTTTGGAAGGAAATAGGAAAAAAAGACCATGAAATTGTCTCATTTCTTCATTGAACATTTGTTAAAGAAAAGTTATACTAGAGAGAAGCGTATAGTCAAACGGAACTTTATGAAGAAATTTTACGTCTTTATTCTGTATTGACTTGATGGAGGAAGAAATGAAATTTGTAACAAGAACTGTTTCTGTGTTGCTCTTGTTGGCCGTAATGTTAAGTCTGGTCCCTGGTGCAACATCCACTGCGAGCGCGGCCACCTGTAACTGGGCGCAGTTCATCGCAGATGTGACCATTCCAGATGGCACGAATTTTGCGGCGAATACAGCGTTCAAGAAGACCTGGCGGTTGAAGAACATCGGCACCTGCGCCTGGAATAGCAGCGATGTTTCCCTGGTCTTCGATAGCGGCGAAAGGATGAATGCGCCCGCTTCGCTTGCCCTGCCCACCACGGTGAACCCCGGTCAGACGGTGGATATCACTGTGGATATGACCTCGCCCGCCACGGCTGGTCATTACTTCGGATACTGGAAGTTTAAGAGCAACACGGGCGGTACGTTCGGCATTGGCTCGACAGCCAACAAGACCTTCTGGGTGGAGATCTATGTCTCCTCTGCATCCAGCGTTGGGTATGACTTCACCGCAAATGCCTCCTCGGCCACCTGGTCTGGTGGGGCAGGGGCACTGACCTTCCCCGGCACCGATGGCAATGCCAATGGTTTCGGCTTGAAGCAGGACACACCCAAACTTGAAAGCGGTGTGACTTCGGCGCAGCCCGGTCTGTTATTCGGACCCAATAATGTCACCAACGGATATGTACAGGCAGTGTATCCGGCTTTCCGTGTTCAAAGCGGCGATCGTTTCAAGGCGACCATCGGTTGTGAACAAGCGGCGACAAATTGTTATGTGGCTTACAGTCTTAATTATCAGATCGCGGGTGGCCCTGTCAAAACGTTCTGGACCTTCCGTGAAAAATATGAGGGCTGGACGTATAACGTCAACCTGGACTTGAGCTCGCTTGCAAATCAGGATGTGAACTTTATCCTCTCGGTTTCGGCATACGGCTCTCCGACCGGTGACCGCGCCTTGTGGGTCAACCCTGTTATCGAACGTGCTGGCGGCGGTACCACAGTGACGGCTACACCGACCGTCACGGGTACACCTCCGACCAACGTGCCGACCGTGACTGGCACATCCCAGCCGAATGCCTGTGACCGTGCACAGTTCGTATCCGATGTGACCGTTCCCGATGGCACCACGTTTGCGCCCGGCATCGGCTTCACCAAGACCTGGCGTTTGAAGAATGTCGGTACTTGTACCTGGACGAACTACAGCATCATGTTCGATACCGGCGAGAAGATGGGTGGCCCCGACTCCGCGCTCATCCCCACGGCTGTTGCTCCCGGACAGACGGTTGATATAACCCTGCAACTGACTTCTCCCACCACC
>DAOQBX010000021.1:0-10313 GCA_035340155.1 Anaerolineales bacterium
ATCAAGGCCGATGTGATCGCTCTGGATGCGTTGGTATGGCTGGCTTGTTTACTGGCCGAACGCGGCGAAAAGAGCCTGGCAGCAGATTGGGTGGAGATGGTCCGCACACACCCGCACACCGACCCGGAGACCCTGCAGAACATCGAAAAACTACCTCCCCAAATTAATGAGAAACGAAATTTGAGCGCTGCGCAAGCCATCAGGCTGGAGGATGTGATCGAGTTGGTGCTTTCAGGCCGGTAGAGTTATTGCAACGGAACCCACTGCCCTGCTTCCAACTTGAATTCCCAGATCACCCGTGTAGCCGGACAACAAAGTGGATCATCAGGTCCGGCAATGACCATATTGAGAGTGACTATCCCTTCATTTATTGCACCCGACTCAATGATCACTCGGTCTCCGAGATACACGGTAGATACATTAACCGGCGTTCCATTCTGGTCGTGAACAGCGGCCATTTCAACAAAGTGGCCGGTTCCGCCGTTTTGGGTGTTCAGAAATACCACCGCGTCTTCAACACCGTCCTGATCCAAGTCGCCGTAAAGAACAGGGTCCATTAACCGGGTGGTAAAAGCCTCGGATTGGGCCTGCCCATCGGTTGGAGTACGATAGTAAACCCCATCTTGAAGTTGATACTCACCCCAATCCTTGGAACGATAAACAATATTCTGTAGCACAGACAATGGCAACGCTTCAGCCCCGGACTGGGAAGTAGGCGATGGTATTGGGGCTGCGGTTTCGCTCGGAGAAATGACTGTTTCCATGGGAACAGGTTGGGAGAGGACTCCACATCCCAGGGACACAAAAAGTAATAGAAATAGCAAGAAGGTTTTATTTATCATGGTTTTCCTTATCATACTGCAAGACGAACCATGACATATTTTGTTCCCGCCCTAAGAGACATGCTCAGACCACCCTACTATTCTTTCCGCAGAGACTTTCGGATCACCAGTTTCAACCCGGACCAAATCTCGGTCACAGCGCAAACTTTTATATCCACAAACCCGAGCGGAAGTGCGATCTCGCGGATCATATCTTCGGTGATATCGGTGGGAACCCTGGAGGTTTTCTTCGGCCAGGAGACCCAGATGAAACCATCCTGCGCGAGTTCTTTGCGAAGTTCGGAAAGGGCGGCATTCAAGAACATGCTGTCGGTGGCGAAGACATGGGCTGCCTGCACCGGCGAGCGGACGTTCGATGCCAGCGCCACGCCTTCAGGTAAATCCCCCAGCCAGGATCTGTACCCAGGCGGCACATTGATGAGCAGCACATGAAGCGGCGGTTTGGTAAAACCGAGTTTTTTATAGAGTGGGGTTCCGGAATATCCAGCGTCTGCCATGACAAAATTATACCCGCCGGAGGGATCATATACAGGCAAAATATTTTGAACACACCACTTCAATAAAGTCACCTCAAAGCGAAGCAAAGATTTGATCTGTTGCATCCGCTTCCGGCTTAATGACGAGGCGGATTGTCCTATTTCCGGCATGACCTCCATCACTGGCAAACCTCTCATCCCATGCTATACTTCAAATTGTGAAATTTTTCACCTAAAGGAATTAACATGACCCAAGAAGACCCAAGGATTTTGGAATTGAGAAAGGTTCGCGCCAAAGCAAAAGAGGGCGGCGGCGAAGAAAGAAATGCGAAGCAGCGCGCGAAAGGCAAACGGACCGCGCGTGAACGCGTGGAGGCGCTGCTCGACCCCGGCACGTTCAACGAGATCGAACCGTTCATTACCCATCAAGGCGATGAACTGGAACTCCTCAAGGATAAGTTTTACGGTGACGGTGTGGTCACCGGGTACGGTCAGATCAACGGGCGGACAGTGTATCTTTACTCACAGGATTTCACAATTTATGGCGGTACGCTGAGCGAGATGCAATCGCACAAGATCTGCCGTGTGATGGACCTGGCAGTCCGCAACGGCGTGCCATTTATTTCGTTGATCGACTCGGGCGGTGCGCGCATTCAAGAAGGCGTGCGCTCGATGGGCGGTTATGCGGAGATCTTCCGGCGTAACGCGCAATACTCCGGTGTGGTGCCGCAGATCAGCATCATGCTCGGACCCTGTGCGGGCGGCGCGGCCTACTCCCCCGCCCTGACCGACCTGGTCATTATGGTCGAGAAGCAATCGTTCATGTTCCTGACCGGGCCGGAGGTCATCAAGGCAGTGACCGGCGAAGTGATCGACGCTGAGTCGTTGGGCGGTTCGAGCGTACACATGGCGGTCAGCGGTGTGGCACATTTGAGCGTGAAGAGCGAAGCGGATGCATTGGAGATGGCGCGCAAGTTCCTTTCTTATCTGCCGTCGAACAATGTGGAGAACCCGCCCTTCATCCAGCCGCAGGACGACCTGACGCGCATGGACGAGGAACTCAACCACATCATCCCGCTCGAAGCGACCGAACCATACATCATGCACCAAGTCATTGAGAAGATCGTGGACAAAGCCACCTTCCTCGAAATTCAACCTGACTGGGCGCGCAATGCCATCGTTGGGCTGGCGCGCATCGGCGGGCATAGCGTGGGCATCGTGGCGCAGGAACCTGCCATCATGGCAGGTGTGATCGACATCGATGCGGCCGATAAAATGACTCGCTTCGTGCGCATGTGCGACTGCTTCAACATTCCGCTCGTAACCTTCGTAGACTCTCCCGGCTTTCTGCCCGGCATCGCGCAGGAACACGGCGGCATCATCCGCCATGGCGCGAAGTTGCTTTATGCCTATTCCGAAGCCACCGTGCCGAAGATCTGCATCATCACACGCAAGGCCTATGGCGGCGCGTACGTGGTCATGTCCAGCAAGTATCTCGGCACGGATGTGACCTATGCCTGGCCTTCGGCAGAGATCGCCGTGCTCGGCGCGGAAGGCGCAGTGAACATCCTGTTCAAGAAACAGATCGAGACCGCAGCCGACCCAGCCGCAGAACGCAAACGCCTCGCCAGCGAATACCGCGAGAAGTTCAACAATCCCTACTATGCAGCCTCCACCGGCTACGTGGATGACATCATCGAGCCGCGCGAGTCGCGCCCGAAGGTCATCGCGGCCCTTTCGGCCCTGCGCGATAAATATGCGCCCGCGCCGCCAAGGAAGCATGGGAATATCCCGGTGTGATCATGAGCGACCTCACACTCTCTCTTCAGATCACCGCCCTCGGTATGGGATTGGTCTTCGGCGCCATTTTATTGTTGTGGCTGATGATGGTCGTACTGACCGCCGTCACAGCCGAGAAGGATCCTCCTGCCGGGGAAACAGACGCTTCAGACTCGCTCGAGCCTGTTGCCACCTCCCAAGCCGACTCCAAACATCAGATCGCTTTGCTTGCCGTGGCCATGGCGCTTGCGGAACAGGAGCAATCTCCTGCGCGGCTGCTGCCGGAGCCGCCGACCGCCATCGTCTCCGCCTGGCAACTCGGCATGCGCACCAGCCAACGCTCGGAAAAAGGAAATTTTAGAAGGCATTAGGTCTCGCTATGCCGCCAGCGCGGCAGATCGAACACCTGATGAACTTCACCTTCACGGGAAAGATGGAATATGAAATATAAACTCACAGTCAACAACCAGACCTATGAAGTGGAGATCGAGAACATCCATGCGCGGCCCATTATCGTGCGCTTGGACGGGCAGCAGTTTGAGGTCCTGCCTGAAGCGGCGGACCAGGCCGAGGTCCGGAAAGAAGCGGGCGCAAAAGTGGATGCCCGCCCCGTTCAGCCGACTCCTGTTCCCAGCACCGTCCCTTCCACCAACCCGGCCATCAGCGGAAATACATTGACGGCTCCGCTGCCCGGCACGGTGGTCAGCCTTTTCGTGAAGGCAGGCGACAAAGTGGAGGCGGGACAAGTGGTGCTGGTGATCGAAGCGATGAAGATGAAGAACAGCATCCGTTCGCTGTACAGCGGCAAGGTCGGTGAAGTGCTGATCAACGAAGGCCAGAGCGTGGCGCACAAACAGGCCCTCATCAAATTTGCGGACCTGGGCGAAGCCTCGTGGATGTGACAATTCGATTTGCGCTAGGAATTTTATGGACCTGACTTCTTTACTGCCCGAACTATTGAAAGGGTTTTCGCACTTCACACCCGGAAATGCGGTGATGATCCTTGCCGCGCTGGTGCTGGTGTACCTGGCTGTCTTTAAAGAGATCGAACCGGTGCTGTTGCTGCCCATCGGTTTTGGGTGTCTGCTGGCGAATATTCCGCTGGCAGGCATGACCGCCGCCGAGGGCATGATGGGCGTTCTATACGACGCAGGTATCAAGACCGAATTGTTCCCGTTGCTGATCTTCATCGGCGTGGGCGCAATGATCGACTTCAGCCCGCTGCTTTCGCAGCCGCGCATGGTGCTGCTCGGCGCGGCGGGACAGTTCGGCATCTTTGGGACGTTGATGCTGGCGATCCTGTTGGGCTTTCCGCTCAATCAGGCCGCTTCCATCGGGGTGATCGGCGCCATTGACGGGCCGACCTCCATCTTTGTGGCGACCAAACTTGCGCCGGAGTTGCTTGCGCCCATTGCGGTGGCGGCTTACTCCTACATGAGCCTGATCCCCATCATCCAGCCGCCGTTGATGAAATTGCTGACCACAAAAAAAGAGCGCCTGATCCAGATGGACTATGCCCCCAAGCCCATCTCCAAACGCGCACTGATCTTCTTCCCCGTGGTGTTGACCCTGGTGGTCGGACTGCTCGTGCCCGAGGCGACTCCGCTCATTTCCATGCTCATGCTGGGGAACCTGCTCAAGGTCACCGGTGTGGTGGACCGTTTGAGCAATGCTGCGCAGAATGAGATCATCAATATCTCCACGCTCTTCCTGGGCCTGGCCATCGGTTCGACCATGAGCGCCGAATCGTTTCTGAATCTTGATACGGGCAAGATCATGCTGCTGGGTCTCTTTGCCTTTGCGCTCGACACCATGGCAGGACTGCTCTTTGGAAAACTGATGTCCTTCGTCAGCGGCGGGAAGATCAATCCGCTCATCGGCGCGGCGGGGATCTCGGCCTTCCCCATGGCAGGCCGCCTGGCCGCCAAGACCGCCAACGACGAAGACCCGAACAACTTCATCCTGATGCACGCCATGGGCGCGAATACCGCCGGGCAGTTGGGCAGCGTCATCGCGGGTGGAATTTTGCTGGCAGTGGTGAGCAAGATATTGGGATTGTAAAGAAGAAAAAAGAGGAATGATTCAAATTGAATCATTCCTCTTTTCATTGGTGAGCAGAAGCGATTACTCGCTGTCCCTTCAAAAAGTATCTATTTAAGATTTGCTTGGTTTACATCAGATCTCGGCTTGCGCAGTTTTTCCAATATCTTCGTCACCAACATCCCGCCGGGGACAGCGAAGATCATGGTCAGCACCACAGAGAAGATCAACCCCACACCCGCCCAGATCCCGATCCAAAGGAAGGAATAGAACACCGGGTCGGTCTTCACCACCGTGCCGTTCGAGTCCATGCATTGCAGTTCGTAGGCGGTGGCGGGCTCGGGGTTTCCAAACTCATCCAAAGACGTGGTGGAATACACATTGCGGTGAGGCGTTGTCCCTTTTGGGCACAGCCACTTCCCCGTCAGGTGGATGGAGGTTTCACTAAAAGAACTCAAAGACCCCGCCAGAAAAAAGACCGGCATCGCGCAACTGGCAATGATGGAGATCAGCAGGAACCAGATCACGCATCCCGAGATCGCCGTTGTTTTGACATTGTTCATCGTTGTTCCTCCGCGTTCGTTTCCACACAATATACCCTGCCGGCAAACCTTCGCGATATGACCCATTTCTCCCGATGTTGTACTATAATAGCAAAGTTGTCTGACAAATTGTTCAAGGAGCACCCCATGACCAAAATCGACCTGACCATTCACAAAGACCGCCGCGCCCGCGCCATTCAACGCGCCAAAGAACGCAACATCATCATCCCCACCTACGCCCAAATGAAAGACCCTTCCAAGATCCCCGCCAAAGTGAAAGAGGAATTGAAAGGCATCGGGCTGTGGGATATCCATCCGCGCAACCTGTTTCGCATCAACTGGCACAACCAACCCACCGCTTCCGGCGGGACCTATGGCGGAGTCAATTTTCTCGAGCTGCCTTCTTCGCTGACAGGGACCAAGGCCCGCATCATCGCCCTCGTGGGCAAATGGTTCCCCACCGGCGCGCACAAGGTCGGCGCAGCCTTCTCCTGCCTCGTGCCGCGACTCGTCACCGGTCAGTTCGACCCGACCACGCAAAAGGCCGTCTGGCCTTCCACCGGCAATTACTGCCGCGGCGGTGCATACGACTCCGCGCTGCTCTCCTGCGAATCCATCGCCATCCTGCCCGAAGGCATGTCGAAGGAACGCTTCGAGTGGCTGGAAAAAGTTGCGGGCGAAACCATCAAGACTCCCGGCTCCGAATCGAACGTGAAGGAGATTTTCGATAAATGCTGGGAACTGCGCAACTCCGGCCAGGACCTGATGATCTTCGACCAGTTCCAGGAAATGGGAAATTATCTCTGGCATTACACCGTCACCGGCCACGCCATGGAAGAGGTCTTCCGTCAGGTCGCAGGCAAGAACGGACGGTATCGCGGCATGGCCTCCGCCACCGGTTCGGCAGGCACCATTGCCAGCGGTGACTACATGAAGCAGTTATTCCCCGATAGCAAGATCGTCGCCAGCGAAGCACTGCAATGCCCCACCCTGCTCGAGAACGGCTTCGGCGCGCACCGCATCGAAGGCATCGGCGACAAGCATGTCCCCTGGGTGCATAACACCAAGAACACCGACGTGGTCACCGCCATCGACGACAACGCCGTGGTCAACATCTCACGCCTGTTCAATGAAGAGAACGGCAAAGCCTATCTGGTCAAAATGGGTGTTTCGGAAGAAGTGGTCGGCAGACTCGACCTGCTCGGTTTCTCCGGCATCTCGAACGTGCTCTCCGCCATCAAGACCGCCAAGTATTACGAGATGGGCGAAGACGATATCATGTTCACCATGCTGACCGACTCGATGGAACTCTATCGCTCGCGCCTGCATGAAATGCACCAGGAATTCGGCGAATACACCGAAGCCAACGCCGCCGCCGACTTTGCCCGTTACCTGCACGGCCAGTCCACCGACAATATGCTCGAACTGCGCTACACTGACCGTCGCCGTGTACACAACCTCAAGTATTACACCTGGGTCGAACAGCAGGGCAAGACCTACGAAGAGATCCAGCAGCAGTGGTACCAGCCCGATTACTGGACCAGCGTCCAGGCTCAGGCTGATGAGATCGATGAGTTGATCGTCGAGTTCAATAAAGAAGCCGGTTTGATGTAAACCACACATAGAGGCGATGCATGTGCATCGCCTCTATGTTTTTAAACCGACCTGTAACAAGATCAGTCCAAGCATCTGGATGATATGAAAGACCCCGTTGTTATCGAAATACCCAACGATCCCCCTGCCTGCTTTGCCGGTGGCCTGCACAGCCGCCGCAAGGATGGTGACCAGAATCCCCTTCACCATCCAACCTGCACCGGCAAGAGACCCTTTGAAGAGAAGATAACCATACGCCCCCAAGGCAAATAGCATGGCCAGCGCTTCATAAGCGATGAACGTCATGAACGTGCCCGGCTTCCACAGGGTGAAGAGGAAGAACCCCAATCCCACCAAGAGCATCAAGGGCAGGGCAACCCGCGCCAGCGATTCGCCGCTCAGGTCATACAGGGCTCCCACAACGAACAGTCCCAGTGCCAGCCCCAGTGACAGGTTGATCGGCATCCACATGCGGTCGTTCGTTCGCTGAGTCATGGTCAGGCCGTGCGCCGCCGCGCCGAGGAAGGATGAAAAAGCCAGCAGGCCAAAGGTCCAGGCCCAGACCGATGGTTTGAACCCCGCCAGAGCGGAGAGTTGAAGCGCTGCATAGGCAGAGAGCCCGCCCATCAAAATATCCGTAATGGCAGTGACTCGTTCATATCGGGATTGGATCAACATGGCTGCATTCCTTTGGCAAGTTGAAAAATCTGATCCAGCAGGGAGGTCGAGTCGTTCGTGTCCTGCGCCAGTTCCCAGACCATGAAACCGCCCAAGCCTGCCTCCATCCCATAGCATACCTTTCGCCGGATCGTGCCCAGACCGTTGAAGTAGATGCCATTCACTTCGTCCACTTCCGGTGCGGGGGAATAAGCAGCCATGATCTCGGCATAAGTCAGGGAGTTATCGAAGGCGGCCACCTCGCGACCATAGAGCGGCAGCCCCAAGATCAACTGCGAGGGTGCGACGCCTGCATCCAGAAAAGATCGCACATCGGCGACCGCCTGCTCATAAGTGGCATGACGTTCCCCGCGGTCATACGACATGATATGCACCCGGTCCACCGCGGCAAATTTGCCCAACGGGAAACTGGCTTCTGCTGGAAGCGCCACACTGACGATCAACCCCTGTTGAGAAAAAGCAGACTTCACCTCAGATAGAAACCCAATGTAGTTTTCAAACTCCACATCCGTTTGTGGAAACTCCCAATCAAAATCCACACCGGCAAGTTTATGCGCCGATGCAAAATCCAGCAGGTTGCTCACAAAGTTCTGGCGAGCCTGCGGGTCTGCGGTTAGTTCGGCAAAGTCGCTATCGCGCCCCCACCCGCCCACAGTTAGGTGAACACGCAGTCCCTGCTCTTGCAAGGCGGCCAGCGCAAGCCAGGTTTCATCGGTCAGGCGTGAGGCATCCAACGAACCGTCGGCGCGCGGCTCGGCTGAAAAATAGATCAGGTCGGTCAAATGCCCGGCCCAGGCGGGGTTCAATTCGCGGTAATCGGGAAAGTACCCAATGACCAGAAACTCCGGCGCAGGCATTGGTGCTGCGAGGGTCGGAACTTCCAGTGCAGGTTCGGGTATGGCAGGACGCGGAGTCTCGCCGCCGCAGGAAACTAACAAAAATATCGAGACAAAAATGGTGGGAAATAGAAAGCGTCGCATATCAGACATTATAATTAAGGCATGTTGAAAACCACGGACTTGATCCTGGTTTGCCTGCTGCCCACCCCGCGCGACCTGGAAATTGCGCGGCTGTTGGGATGGTACCGCATTCCGCTTCGCACCGCGCCGAAAGTTGTGACCGTGGATTACCTGGCCTTTTATCAACCCGCAACCTTTGGCGAACACAGCGGGCTGATCGAGTTCATCGCACCGGTGCGCGGCCATGAACTCACCACCCGCGCCGAGTTGTTGAAAGATGAGGCTGAACATCCGCGCGCGAAAGAGGAATATTACAAGATCCAACTCGGCGGGCTGGAAAGATTGCGTGAACCCATTCACACCGATAAATGGAAGCGGTTGACCTTCCTCTACTCCACGGGCGAATATTTGCTCAACGCCCGGTCATTGAATGACCTGGTGGTGGAAGGCGAGGAAAGGAACCTGCTTTGGAAAAGCCTGCGCGAACGTGCCGAACACGAGCAAGCCTACCAAACCGACATGCCTGAAACGGATGTGCCGCCAGAAGTGTTGATGGCCTTGTTGGGGATCAAAGAATTAAGGGAAGATTATTCCACCTCCGGGTAGTGCTTAGGTCGCCTTGCCCGTGAATGGTAGAAGTGATACACTTTAAAAGATGCCTGCCGACCTTCTCTTTGTGACCCCCTCTGCCGAACTCGGTGAAACCGTACGCCGCGCACTGGAAGAGACCAATTTTTACCGGGTCCATGTTGCCAATAACAAGGCAGCAGCCGTGGTCCGCGCGGATGAGGTCGGTATTCCGCTGGCGATGCTGGATTATGCCCTTGGCAGCGATTGGGTCCGAGAAGTAAGCACGGCCCTACGGACGGTCAGCGCGGGCATCAACCTTATTATTTTATGTAACGACCAGGACGTCCCTCCACCTTTCGACGATCTGCGACCCTGGATCCTTGTACGCAAGCCTTTCAGAATGGCAGAGTTTATGAACGCGATCAGTCAACCTCAACCGAAACCTTCCGTCAGCCCGCAGCCAGTACAACAACCGTCCACCGCGACGTTGATGCCGTGGCTCAACGATCCGAACAAAGCCGCCCAGCATCTGACGCGTCTGACACTGGAATCCTCGGCGCAGGCAGCCTTGATCACCCGCCGGAACGACCTGTGGGCGTATGCAGGCGGACTTTCACAAAATGCAGCGAAGGAAGTGGCCCAAACCGTCACCCGCAACTGGGACGGGCAGAAGGGTTCGGACCTGCTGCGTTTCATCCGGCTTGAAAGCACAAAGGCCGAGCACATGCTCTACGCCACACGCCTGACCTCTGAAACGGTGCTGGCGCTTGTCTTCGATGCGGAAACACCTTTCAGCACCATCCGTTCGCAGGCCAGCCAATTGGTCACTGATTT
>DAOQBX010000022.1:0-10296 GCA_035340155.1 Anaerolineales bacterium
CACCCTGGGAGCGGTGACCCCCATCATCACTCACGCCTTGAAGGCAGAGAAATTCCTGAGCGGCAAAAAACTCAACGAGAAAAATATCGCGGAAGCGGCGGAGCTCGCCGTTAAATCCGCCCACCCCATCGACGATGTGCGCGGTTCAGCCAACTACCGCAGCGAAATGGTGCGCGTCATCACCCAGCGAGGTCTGACCGCCCTGCGCGAGGGCAAAGAACAGAACGGCATGCCCAAAAAGCCGATCCTGCTCGCCAGTAAAAAGACCGCCGACCTCAGCGGGAAAAGCGGTGGCGTGTTCCCAACCTCCGCGATCGAAACCACCATCAACGGAAAGAAATATTCCTTCGCAAGCGGCCACGATAAAACCCTGTTGCGCCTGTTGCGTGAAGAAGGTATGCTGACCGGCACCAAGGAAGGCTGTGCCGAAGGCGAATGCGGCGCATGCACCGTCTTCCTCGACGGGCAGGCTGTGATGTCCTGCCTGGTCCCCGCGCCGCGCGCGCATGGTGCAGAGATTATCACCGTGGAAGGATTGGCTGAAAACGATAAATTGACCCCGGTGCAGAAGGCCTTCATTGAGAATGGCGCCGTTCAGTGCGGCTATTGCATCCCGGGTTTCATCATGTCCAGCGCCAAACTTTTGGACGAGAAAACAAATCCCACCCGCAATGAGATCGAACAGGCCATCACCGGCAACCTTTGTCGCTGTACGGGGTATTACAAGATCGTCAAAGCCATCGAAGAGGCCAGCAAAGTCACGTCCTGAGGAATCTTATGAGCAAATATCAAAGTTCGGTTGTCAAGAAAACCCAACGAAAGACAAAGACTCCTCACTATGCCTGGCAGGGCATTGGCTGCATCATGATGATCATCATACCGGCCATTTCCATCGCCGCTGCCGTGGAGACGATCCAATACGGACTGAACAACAATTGGCCCATCCCCTACCAATTGCTGGGCAATCCGCAACTACCGGATCTATTCTACAAATCCCAGGGGATCATGATGGTCCTCGGCCCGATCGTTGCAATCAGGCATTTCTACGCCTATGTGGTCGTGAGCATGCTTTATATGATCCTTTTCGGCGGTGTCAGTTCGCTCGCCTATGCCCTCGTCTACCGCGCCGCCAATCCATCGCAATACAACCCGATGGACGTCCCCCCACCCAGCATCAAACTCAAAAAATACAAGCGATAGGAAACCATGTCAGATCATTCTGTCGGTTCATCACATGCGCGCATCGATGCGCGCGGCAAGGTCACCGGTCAGGCCCAATACTCCGGCGACCTGTTCAAGCCCGGCATGCTTTTCATGAAGACCATGTTTGCAGAACGTCCGCATGCGCGAGTAAAAGAAGTCCGCACGGAAAAAGCGCTTGCCGCCCCAGGCGTGATCGCCATTTACACTTCCAGGGATGTGCCTGTCAATGAATATGGCTTGCAGATCCCAGATCAGCCCGTTCTATGCGGCCCTAGTTCAAGCAAACCCCATACAGATATTGTCCGCTTTGTGGGAGACCAGATCGCAGCGGTCGTGGCAGAGACGGAAGCGCAAGCCGCCGCCGCCGTAAAGTTGATCGAGGTGGACTACGAAGACCTTTCGCCTCTTACCGACCCGGTCGCTGCCATGCAACCCGGAGCCCACATCCTGCATCCGGACCGGGGCGATACGAACGTCTGCGTCCATTACAAGATCCGCAAAGGGAATATTGATGAAGGCTTCGCGCAGGCGGACGTGATCATCGAAGGCGAGTATCAAACTCCGGTACAGGAACATGCCTATCTCCAGCCCGAAGCGGGCCTGGCTTATCTTGACGAAGAGGGCCGCATCGCCATCGAATGCGCCGGTCAGTGGACAAACGCCGACCGCAAATCCATTGCCCATGCGTTGAACATACCCGAAGAACAAGTGCGCGTCATCTACCCCGCCATCGGCGGTGCCTTCGGTGGGCGCGAAGACCTTTCTGTGCAGATCGTGCTCGGATTGGCCGTGATGAAATTAAGGCGGCCGGTCAAGATCATCTGGTCGCGCCGCGAGTCGATGATCGGCCACGGCAAGCGCCACGCCGTCAAACTTAAAGCCAAATGGGGCGCCACCAAGGACGGCAGGATCGTCGCCGTGGAAAATGAGATCATCGGCGATGGCGGCGCATACATGTACACCACCAACAAAGTGCTTGGCAACGCCACCATTACCGCCACCGGACCGTACGCCATTCCGAACGTCAAGACCGATGTGTATGGCGTGTATACCAATAACGTACCCGGCGCAGCCTTTCGCGGATTCGGTGCGCCGCAAGCCTTGTTCATGGCCGAAAGCCAGTTGAACAAGATCGCCGAAAAACTCGGCATGGATCCGGTTGAGATCCGTTTGAAGAATGCGCTTCGCAACGGTGACACCCTCGGCGTAGGCACTCCCGCCCCTCTGCCCGTCAGCATTGTGGAATGCATCGAAGCGGCGCGCGACTCTTTCAAATGGAAGCGACGTACCAAACGTTCAGAGAAGAAACCCAAAGGAGGCCTCGTCCGCGGGCGGGGATTCGCTGCCGGGTTCAAGAATGTCGGCTTCTCCTTCGGCTACAAGGAAAATTGCTGGGCCAAGGTCGAGATCCACGGCAATGGCGCCATTGACCATGTCATCCTCCATCAGGCAGGTGCGGATGTGGGTCAGGGCCTGCATACAATTCTTTCGCAGATGGCTGCGGAAGTGCTTGGCGTGCCGATATCAAAGATAGAATTTCGCGGCTCCGACTCCGCCACACAGGGCAACCCCGGTTCGGCTTCGGCTTCCCGCCTGACATTCATGGCAGGCAATGCCGTCAAGGGTGCAGCGGAACAGGCTCTCGAAAAATGGAAATTGGAAGAGCGTCCTGCGATGGCAGAATTCTCCTACTTCGCCCCGCCCACCACACCCATGGACAAGGAAACCGGCCATTCCATGCCGAACTTCCAATATGCTTATGTGGCTCAGGCCGTGGAAGTGGAAGTGGACACCGACACCGGTCATGTGCGAGTGCTCCAGATCACCTCGGCGGATGATGTGGGTAAAGCCATCAACCCCGAACAGGTGGTCGGGCAGATCGAAGGCGCCATCGTGCAGGCGCATGGGTATGCCGTGATGGAAGAATACAAGACCCGCGACGGTCGTGTATTGACCGACCAGTTCAGCACTTACCTCATCCCCACCATCTGGGACATCCCGCAAAAAGTGGATTCGGTGGTGGTCGAAGTACCCGACCCGAACGGCCCGTGGGGCGCACGCGGATTGGGCGAACTACCCTACCTGCCCGTGGCAGCCGCCATCGGCGCAGCCATCCATGATGCCACCGGGGTGTGGATCAGCGAATTTCCGTTCACCCCTGAGCGCGTATTGCGAGCCTTGGGCAAAATAAAATAAACTCACAGGGGCGGGTCGTCCCCGCCCCTGTAGAACGAATGCCTTTCCCTTATCTCGGTGAAACCAAAGAATTGAATACCGCCACCCGCCAGGGCATGGGCGGTTCTTTTATTGCGCTCACCGATGGTGTCACTCACTACGAATTGGGCGGAGACGAAGGCAGGCCCGTGGTCGTGCTGGTACATGGCTTTTCCGTACCCTGCTTCATCTTCGACCCCACCTTCGACTTCCTCACCCAAAACGGATTCCGCGTTCTGCGTTATGATCTCTTCGGGCGCGGATATTCCGACCGGCCGCAGACACCCTACAACGTTGACCTGTTCGTGCGCCAATTGAAAGACTTGTTGGACGCGCTGAATCTCAAATCCGTGAACCTGCTGGGCCTTTCGATGGGTGGACCGATCAGCGCTTCTTTTATGGACCGCTACCCTGACCGTGTGACCCGGTACATCCTCATCGACCCGGCTGGAGCCCGGCCCATTGACCTTTCCCCACTGCTGAGGCTGGTGAAACTACCAATGGTGGGTGACCTGCTCCTCGGTCTGTTCGGAAGCGCGGGCATGGTCAAAGGCATCGCCGCAGATTTGTTCACTCCCGAACTGGTGGAACAATTCCAGGCGAGGTACAAGGCCCAGATGCAGTTTCATGGATTCAAACGCGCCATCCTCTCCACCATGCGAAACCACATGCTGGATTCGTTCCTGAATGTCTATGAACGCATTGGAAAGTTGGGTAAACCGACCCTGCTTTTCTGGGGCAGGCAGGACCATACCGTGCCTTTCGAGCACAGCACAGACCTTTGCAAAGCCATTCCACATGTGGATTTTCATGTGATCGAAAATTGCGGGCACATCCCACATTACGAAAAGCCGGAGGAAGTGAACCGGGTCTTGTTGGAATTTTTAAAAAGGTAGAGATAAATCCATGAATACACAGGATATTCAATTACTCTTCAAATACAATCGCTGGGCCAATGCGAAAATTCTCAACACCGCAACCCAGATTTCCACAGAACAATTTCTCCTAACTGCCGGGTATCCGCACGGGGGCTTGCGCGGCACGTTGACGCATGCTCTCTTCGCGGAATGGATCTGGCGCAACCGCTGGCAGGGAGAGTCGCCGGTCGCTCCTGCCTTCAAGGCAGACGATTTCTCCACTCTCAAAGAATTGCATGATCGCTGGCAAAAAGAGGAGGGTGAATTGATGAAGTTCGTGGATGGAATAACGGACGAACGGTTAAATTCGGTTGTCCGTTATAAAACCATGAAAGGTGATGTGTTCGAGAATGTGCTCTGGCAATTGATGGCGCACATGGTCAACCACGGCACACAACACCGCAGCGAAGCCGCTGCCCAGTTGACCGATATGGGGCATTCCCCCGGCGACATTGACCTGATCGTTTTCCTGCGTGGGTAAAGCATGTTCAACAAGATCAAGAACTTCACCTACCGAAACCGTCACAGCCTTGCGGTCTTTGTCCTGCTCAACCTTGCCTGCCTGGCCTGCATCCTCCTTGTGGCGGCACGCGTAGCCTATACTGACTCGACCCGCCACATGGGGCTGATCTGGAATCTCTTCCTTGCCTGGATCCCCTTTATCCTCGCGTACACGGCGCACGCCTTCTCATGGAAGCGCATCTGGATCTACCTCATCCTCCCATTCGTGGCTTTTCTCTGGCTGTTATTTTTCCCCAATGCGCCCTATATGTTGACCGACTTGCAAGACCTGGCGCGCGGAGCAGGCGTGGAAGCCCCGCTCTGGTATGATGTCATCATCGTGGTGTGGTGCTCATGGACCGGCACATTATTGGGAGTCATCTCGCTTTACCTGATGCAGGATATCATCATCCGCACGTTCAATCGCTGGTTGGGCTGGCTGTTCGTGTTCGTCATCTCAGGCTTGAGCAGCTTCGGCATTTATCTGGGCCGCTTTGTGCGCCTGAACTCCTGGGATATTCTGCAAGACCCGGCAGAGACTGCCATGGACATCCTCGGCCTCGTCATCGACCCGACGCGGCGGCTGGCAGCCTTCACGGTTTTGTATACGGTCTTCTTCCTTTTTATCTTCCTGCTGTTGTATTCTTTCAGCCATATGCTTCAGGAGCAGGTTGTCCGCGCTCAAAGCACACCAGAACAACTGGCTTCCACGCAGCCCTCGACGATCGGCAAATAAACTTTAGATTCACAAGGAAATCGCATGAACCCTCTCATCCTCATCCGCGGCGGCGGCGACCTGGCAAGTGGAGTCGCACTGCGATTGCATCGGGTTGGCTTTCAGGTTGCCATCCTCGAACTCGACAAGCCTTTGTCGGTGCGGCGCTCGGTCAGCTTTTCAGAAGCAGTCTATGAAGGCGAGCAAAACGTCGAGGGTGTCGTTTCCCGCCTGGTGTCAGCAGACCAGATCCAGGTCACGATCGAAGCAGGCGAGATCCCCGTAGTGGTTGACCCGCAGGCGCGCATCCTCGGCAATCAATTCCTGACCAACCCCAGTTCCACTTTTGTGATCGATGCAAGATTGATGAAAACAGAGCCGGAGCCATTGGAGGCGAACGTCCCGCTTCATATCGGGCTGGGACCTGGTTTCAACGCCGGGGAGAATTGTCACACTGTGATCGAAACCCGGCGCAGTCATACCCTCGGCAGGGTCTATTGGAACGGGAGCACCCAACCCGATAGCGGCCAACCCGACGGCGATTCCCGCCGTGTGTTGCGTGCTCCTGCCGCAGGGAACGTGGAACCTTTCAAGCAGATCGGCGAGATGTGCAGGGAAGGCGACCTCATTGCCCGGGTTAATGGGCAGTCCATCCTCAGCCCGTTCAACGGCCTGCTGCGCGGGCTGATCCATCAGCGCGTAGCAGTGACCGAAGGCATGAAGATTGGTGACGTCGACTCGCGCGCCGATGCTTCCATGTGCAGGCTCGTTTCGGATAAAGCCCTGTCAGTGGCAGGCGGTGTTTTGGAAGCAGTGTATGTAAAGTTAAAAGAATTTGGGGAATAAAAAAGGTCGAGGGATATGTCCCTCGACCTGTGAGATCTATCGGTACGGATTCAGCATATCGCTTTCGAAAATGGTTGGGTTGGGGAACCGGCCTGCGCGTAATGCTTCGCGTGCAATGCGAATATCCTTCATGATATCTTGAATATCGTCATATTCCGAGTCACATAACAGCACACCAAGGTTTACGGTCAGGTCTGCGCCAAAGGGCTGTGAATCCAGGTATTGTTTCATCGCGTCACGGACACGTCCCGAGATCTTGACCGGGGTGCTGGGGCTGGGGATCTCTTCGATCAGCGTCAGGAACATGCCTTCTTCTGCAGACCAGGCCATGGTATCCGTTGGCCGAAGCGCAATACGGAACTGATCGGCAAGATAGCGCAGGAAGGCATTCATATCATCAGGAGAAAAACGCCCGCTTAACTCCTTGAGTTGCGGCACCTCGGCAAAAAGGACCCCAAAATGGCGGAAGGAACTCTGCTTGATGCGTTCCAATGAGAAGGCCAGCCGCACCATGAAGAAGGCATGCGTATACAAACCGGTGACCTTGTCATGCGCTGGCTCGTGGATCGCGCCGTGAGTCGATTGCAGGCGCTGCACAAGGCTGCTGAGTTGATTGATATCCACAGGTTTGAGCAGGAGCAGGTCGGGCTCCACGGGCAGGCTGTCGGCTATGGGAGCATAGGCGGTGATCACCACCACCGGCACGCGCAAGAGGCGTTCATCGCTGCGCATGTGTTTAAGGATCTCCACGCCGGATACTCGCGGGAGTTGCAGGTCCAACAGGACGATATCGGGCGTCATGACACCGAGACGATCCATCGCGTCCCTGCCATCCAGCACGATCTCGGTCTGATACCCGGCGATATCAAGCACATGGCGGAATAGCGCAACAATGTCACGGTCGTCTTCTACAATGAGTGCAACGGGTTTGTCCATGGTCTTTTGCCTACTTTCCTCTGCCACATTATACGTTCTTTACAGGATGGACCGGCAAATAATTTCATTACAGAGGTGTAAAAATTCCACGCCCAGGCAGACGCATGGGATATGCTTTTAAAATTATTATTCCATTGCGAAAGAAAAAGGTACAATACCCGAATTCTCAGGCAGCATCTATGACCGAATCATATTCTCCGCTCAAAAAATATCTGCTGGAGCAGCCAAAGACCACTCTCCGCATCATGTTGACCTTTGAAAAGGTCGAGAGCATCCTGGGCCATCCACTACCTCCTTCCGCTTATCACTACCGCTCGTGGTGGTCCAACGAACGCGACGGACACCACTCCCATGCCCTCGCCTGGTTGAATGCGGGCTGGCAGATCCAATCTTTCAACCAAAAACAAAAGTGGGTGATCTTCCATCGGGTTTGAATCTTCCAATATGAACCAACCTCCATCCAGTCAGACCTGTCCCGTTTGTTCAACTGCGGTTGCGCCTTCTGCTCGTTATCCGCGTTCCCTATGCAAAGAATGCTCCTCCAGAGCCGCTGCCCGCGACGGACGAAAATTAGTCTTCTTCAATGAATCCATCTCAGGCGGATTCGTCGCCAAATATGCAGATACTGGAGAACCCTACCCGGGCCACGAATGCTACGTGGATGGGATCCCCTGCCATGCCGACGAACACTACTTCGGCGGTATCGTCATCCAAACCCTTCAATCATGAATCTTGCGCGCGCTTTACGCTTGTCATCCCCGAACATCCGACCCATCCTTAGCATCGTCGGCGCGGGAGGCAAGACCACTGCCCTCTTTCAACTGGCAAGGCAAATATTATCGCAAGGTCAAAAACAGATCATCGTCACTGCCACATCACATCTTGGTATTTGGCAAATTCCACTGGCCGACCAGCACATCGTTACGGAGAAATCAGTGGAACTAAAAAACTTCCCGGCGGAAGGTGTCACCTTGATCACTGGCGCAGTGGAGGGAGAACGAACGAAGCCGGTCAATGAAGTTGTTTTAAATTGGCTACGCGAATTTAGTAATAGTCGTGGAATTCCCATGCTCATCGAGGCGGATGGTTCCCGCCAAAAGCCACTTAAAGCACCTGCGGCGCACGAACCGCCCCTTCCACCCTTCACCGATACGGTGCTTTACATTGCCGGGTTAAGCGGGCTGGGAAAAAGACTCACCGATGAAACCGTTCACCGCGCGGAGATCTTTTCGCAACTCAGCGGGCTGGCAACCGGGGAGACCATCACACCCCGATCCATCGTCAACCTGCTCACCCACCCTCAAGGCGGTTTGAAGAACATCCCCGCAGGCGCAAGGCGCATGGTCCTTCTCAACCAGGCCGATACGCCCGAACTGCGCTCCATCGGTGGCGGCATGGCACACGAACTGACCGGCCACTTCGACACGGTGCTTGTCGGTTCATTGGAACAGGGTGAACTTTCGGTCTTTGAAAAATGCGCAGGGATCATCCTCGCAGCGGGAGAGTCGGGCCGCTATGGATTGCCAAAACAATTATTGGATTGGAAGGGCAAACCCTTCATCCGCCATGTAGCAGAGACCGCGCTTCGCTCGGGGCTTGAACCCGTCGTGGTCGTTACGGGCCGCCACCACACCGAGATCGCATCTCACCTCAAAGACCTGCCCGTAATCTTGGTCCAAAATCCAGACTATACGCAAGGACAAAGTACCTCCGTCAAAAAGGGACTGTCTGCCTTGCAGGCAAATGTCGGCGGGGCGGTCTTTTTGCTGGCAGACCAGCCGCAAATTCCGGCAGAAGTGATTCGCGCCCTGGTCGAAGCCCACACCCGCGGACTCTCCCCCATCCTCGCGCCCCTGGTATTGGAGGAACGCCGCGCCAACCCGGTGCTGTTTGACCGCACTGTCTTCCCCGACCTGATGCAACTAACCGGTGACACGGGCGGACGGGCCGTCTTCCACAAACACCGCATGGAGTACATCCCTTGGCATGATGACCTCCTGCTCTTTGACGTGGACAAACCCGAAGACTATGAAAAACTCAAAAGGCTGGACCTGTGATCTCGGCCGTCATCCTCGCTGCAGGAATATCCACCCGCATGGGACAGCCCAAGATGCTCATGCCGTGGGGTGGCACGACCGTGCTCGGCCAGGTCATTTCCACTTTGCGTTCTGCCGGGGTTGAAGATATCACCCTCGTCACCAATTCCAATATTGCCGGGCGGATCTCATTAGAGGTGCAGACCGTCCTCAACGATGGCGGTGACATGCTGCTTTCGCTGCAACTCGGTCTGCAGGCGCAGGGTCCGGCCGCAGAGGCGACCCTGGTCTGTTTGGGTGACCAACCCCAGATCGAATCAGGAAGCGTGCGGAGCGTCTGTGACATGTTCTCACAGGATCGGTCCGGTCTCGTAGTGCCAAGTTATCGCATGCGGCGCGGACATCCCTGGTTGATCGCGCGGGCGCTTTGGGGTGAGATCATGCACATGGACGAGTCCCGGACCATGCGCGATTTTCTGAATGAACACAGCGCGGATATTCGCTATGTGGAGGTCAACTCGGCCAGCATTTTGCAGGACCTCGACACGCCTGAAGACTACGAAAGATATAAACCGAATTCGATTGACAACCCGCCTCACAACAGATAAACTCCCGCCATCCTTCCTTCGGAGAAACCCGTGAAATATTTTGTGATCGTCAACCCCACTTCAGGGCGCGGACTGGGTGAAAGATCCATCCCGCAGATCGAAACCTATTTGAAAGCACATAAAATGGATTTTACGCTGGTGCGCACCGAGCGTATGTGGCACGCCGCCGAACTGGCTGAAAAAGCCGCGCGCGACGGATACGACGTCATTGTATGCGCCAGCGGCGACGGCACGGTGAACGAAGCCATCAACGGCATCATGCGCGCCCGGAAGGATGGTCACACCCGAACGGCGTTCACGGTATTGGGTATCGGCACCGG
>DAOQBX010000023.1:0-10023 GCA_035340155.1 Anaerolineales bacterium
TAAAGAAATCAACAAAAAGCGCTTCGCCATCGAAAATCAGTTGATGATTCTCATCGCCACCCAACAGCCGATGGCACATGACTTGCGCCTGTTGGCCTCCACCATGGAGATCATCTCCGAACTCGAACGCATGGGTGACTACGCGAAAGGCATTGCCAACATCAACATCCGCATGGGAGAGCAGGCCCTGCTCAAGCCGCTGATCGACATTCCGCGCATGGCCCAAAAAGGCGTGGATATGCTGCACCGCTCCCTGACCGCCTTTGTCAACGAGGACGTCGAAGCCGCCAAGTCCATTCCCATCGAAGATGATGAGGTGGACGCGCTTTATAACCAGATCTACCGCGAATTGATGGTCTTCATCATCGAAGATCCCAAGAATATCGAACGCGCCAACTGGCTGCTGTGGGTGGCCCACAACCTCGAACGCTTCGCTGACCGTGTGACCAACCTGTGTGAACGCACGGTCTTCATTGCCACCGGTGAACTGAACGAGATCGTGGCCAGTGATGATGAGTTTTGGAAGAACCAGAAGCAGGGATAAGAAACACGCAACAATAAACAAGTGGATGAGGTTGCTCATCCACTTGTTCGTTTAATACACCCGGACTTAAAAATAGAATTATCGGAATCCGCTACCCCATTCTTCCAGTAATGTACGCTTCGGTCAATTCCTGCCTGGGTACGGTGAACATTTGATTGGTCGGAGCAAACTCGACCAGTTCACCCAGCCAGAAGAAACCAGTGTAATCGGACACACGCGCAGCCTGCTGCATGTTGTGCGTCACAATGACGATGGTGTATTCCTTCTTCAGGTCAGCGATGAGTTCCTCGACCCGCAAGGTTGCGATCGGATCCAAAGCCGACGTGGACTCGTCCATTAGGATGACTTCCGGCTGCACAGCGATGACGCGGGCGATGCACAATCTCTGCTGCTGCCCCAGCGACAAGCCCATCGCATCAGACTTGAGATCGTCCTTGACCTCATCCCAAAGCGCAGCGGCGCGCAGGGATTTCTCCACCACTTCGTTCAAATTTACATCAAGCCCCATCACCCGTGGACCGAAAGCCACGTTATCGAAAATGGATTGGGGGAAAGGGTTCGGCTTTTGAAAGACCATGCCCACCCGCTGGCGCAGGGTCACTACATCCATTTTTTCGCTGTAAATATCTTCGCCTTTTAGAAGAATCTTGCCATCCACCTTGGTGCCGGGAATGGTATCGTTCATGCGGTTGAGGCAGCGCAAAAAGGTGGACTTGCCGCAGCCAGATGGACCAATGAGCGCGGTCACTTTTTGCGGCTGGATTTCAAGGTTTATGTTCGAGAGAGTCTTTTTTACAGGGTTGTAATAGAAGTCCATGTTCTGGACGTTAAATGCGGGTTGAGTTGCGTTCATGGATGCGATTGTATCAAAAAGAAAGATGAAAGGGGAAAGAAAATCCTCGAAGTAGAATCAAGTCCCGGCTGAGTCAGAGGCGGTATAATCCCAATCAATGAAACGCGCGTTTATCCTCTTTCTTCTTTGCTCTTTCCTGATAACCTCCTGCGGCTCTGCATCATCAAACACCACTTCCGATTCCCCTGCTCAGTACATTGAAAATAAGGGCTCCGATACCATCGTCAACCTGGCATTGGCGTGGGCAGAAAAATACCAGGTCGTTCATCCTGATGTGCGCATCTCGGTGACGGGCGGCGGATCGGGTACGGGGATCGCTGCGCTCATCAACAACACCGTGGATCTCGCCAACGCCTCCCGCAAGATCAAAGATGAGGAAATTACCGAGGCACAAGCCAAGGGCGTGAACCCGGTGGAGCATATCATCGCGCGCGACGCGATCGCGGTGATCGTGAACCCCGAGAACCCGGTCAGTGAATTGACCTTGCAGCAGATCGCAGATATTTACAGCGGAGTGATCACCAACTGGAGCGAAGTCGAGGGCGAGGACCGGCCCATCGTAAAACTCTCGCGCGAGACCAACTCAGGCACGCATGTTTATTTTTTGGAAACAGTGTTGAGGCTGGGCAATAAAGAAAATAAAACTTTGTTCTCAACCGACACGTTATTACTTCCCTCTTCAGAGGGCATCATTGCTGAAGTAAGGCAAAACCCGAACGCCATCGGCTACGACGGCCTCGGTTACGTACCCGATGACCTGAAGATGATCGCCATCGCAAAAGAAGCAGGCGGCGCGTATGTGCTGCCCGCCATTGCAACGGTCAACGACAAGTCCTATCCCATTGCGCGCGACCTGTACATGTATACCAACGGAGAACCCACCGGGGCGGTGAAAGAATATCTCGATTGGATACTCTCTGAAGAAGCACAAACGATCGTGGCCGAACTTGGGTTCGTGCCTGTGAAATAAATTATCCGTAGGGATGCATGTTGCCCCCTACAAGGTGATAAATGGAAAAATCTTTAAACTGGCGCGAATATGTCATCACACGAGCAATCAAGGCAAGCGGATATTCCGCCATTGTCTTTGTTCTGCTGATCTTCTTCTTTTTGATACGCGAAGGACTACCCGCGCTGGGCGAGGTTGATGCTGCTTCGCTGTTAAACCTGCGTTGGTACCCCATTGAAAATTATTTCGGCATCCTGCCACTCATCACCGGTTCATTGATCGTTACCATCGGCGCGACATTGATCGCGGTGCCATTTGGGATCGGTACCGCCGTTTACATCTCCGAGATCGCGCCACGATGGATGCGGGAGATCCTTAAACCGTTGGTGGAACTGCTGGGCGGACTTCCTTCAGTCGTGCTGGGATTTCTCGGCATCCTCGTTGTCTCTCCAAATCTGCGCGTCCTGCTGGACCTGCCAACGGGTCTGACCGCCTTTACCGGGTCGCTGCTGCTGGGCGGGATTGCCGTTCCCACCGTCGTTTCGGTTGCGGAAGATGCGCTCGACGCTGTGCCACGTTCCTACCGTGAAGGCGCCTGGGCGCTGGGTGCCACACCCTGGCAGACGGTCTGGCGTGTGACCCTGCCCGCTGCCAAGTCCGGTGTGCTGACGGCCGTGATGCTAGGTGTGGGACGCGCCATTGGCGAGACCATGACCGTGATGATGGTCACCGGCAATGCGCCCGTACTGGCGCTCAAACTTGGCAGCCTGTTCTCCCCCGTCCGCACCATGACCGCCACCATCGCCGCAGAAATGGGCGAGGTCGCGAACGGAAGCGTACACTATCACACCCTTTTTCTGATCGGCATCATCCTGTTCCTCATTTCTTTGACCGTCAACGTCCTTGCTTCATCCGTGGTCTTCCGGGCCAAAAAGCGCGCTGAGAGGATCCTTTCATGATGAGACTTCTCGCCCGCAACCGCCATTCTGTCCAGCGCATCGGATACAGCCTCATCACGCTCATGGCGCTGGCGACCGTGTTACCCATCGTCGGGACGGTCATCTTCATTCTCTTCAAAGGCGGCTCAGCCATCTCGTGGGAATTCCTCTCCGGCTTTCCGCATGACGGTATGCGCGCAGGCGGCATTTTGCCTGCCATCATCGGCACGCTCTACCTGACCCTCGGCACGGCAGTCTTCTCCGTTCCGCTTGGGATTGCCGCTGCGATCTATCTTGCGGAATATGCCAAGGACACAGCCCTGACTCGCCTCATCCGTCTTGCGATCATCAACCTGGCCGGAATCCCTTCGGTGGTTTACGGCTTGTTCGGCTTGGGACTATTCGTTTTGTTCCTTAAGTTCGGCACCTCCATCCTGGCTGCCTCGTTGACGCTCTCCATCATGACCCTGCCGGTCATTATCAGTACCGCAGAAGAAGCGCTGCGCTCCGTGCCACAATCCTTCCGCACCGTGAGCATCTCACTTGGCGCGACTCGCTGGCAAACCATCCGCAAGATCGTGTTGAAGGAAGCGCTACCCGGCATCCTCACCGGGGTTATCCTCGGACTGGAACGCGCCGCCGGGGAGACGGCACCCATCCTCTTTACAGGGGCCGCGTTCTTCCTCCCTCGTCTACCGCAAACCCCCTTCGATGCGACCATGGCACTACCGTATCACCTCTTCGTCATCTCCACGCAAGTACCTGAAATGCCGATCCAGATCCAATACGGAACCGCACTGGTGTTGCTGGTCTTTGTGCTGACCATGAATGTCATTGCCACAGTCATCCGTTCACGGGCAAGGGCAAAGCGCCAATGGTGATTACAACCATGAACAAAATCGAAATCGAAAACCTCTCCCTGCAATATTCCGATGGCGCCGAGTCTTTGCGCGGCATCAGTATGGGGATCCGCCAAAATGCAGTGACTGTCCTTTTCGGTCCGGCTGGAGGCGGAAAGTCCACGCTGCTGCGCTGCCTCAACCGTCTCAACGATCTGACCGACATCCGCGCCAGTTCCGGTCGCATCCTGATCGACGGCGAAAACATCCTTGACCCTAAAACGGATGTGATCGCTCTGCGACGTAAAGTCGGCATGGTATTCGCACGACCCGTACCGCTGCCCATGAGCATTCGCGAGAACATCACCTATGGTATGGAACTCGCCGGTGAAAAACGCCGTGTCAAACTGGATGAAGCCGTGGAGCGCAGCCTGAAACTCGCCGCCATTTGGGACGAGGTCAAAGACCGTTTGAACGACCCTGCCGTTGCGCTCTCCGGCGGGCAGCAACAGCGTGTCTGCCTTGCGCGTGTCTTGGCACTTCAACCGGAGGTCATCCTGCTCGACGAACCTACATCAGGTCTTGACCCCATCTCCACGGGCAAGGTCGAAGCGGCCTTGCAGGAATTAAAAAAGAATTACACCATCATCCTCGTCCCCCACTCGGTGCAGCAAGCCGCCCGCACAGCGGATCATGCCGCCTTCTTTTTACAAGGTGAGTTGATCGAATACGACGAGGGCAAGAAGATGTTCACCGCCCCCAAAGAAAAGAAGACCGAAGACTACGTCATGGGCCGGTTTGGGTAAACCAAAGTAGGGGCAACCCATCCATGTTTTGAAATTCCCCAAATAATAAAGAGAGGGTTACCAGTCATGGGTAACCCTCTCTTTGCATAACAAGGTTGGGTCATCCCTACCCATCACCACACCCGTTCCAAATTCTCGTTCTCGCCCACCTTGCGCCCTACTTTCGCCATATCGATCCATGCCCCATGCACCTTCACCCGCACCACATCGGCAGTGAAGTCGGTACTGGTGCCGTTCCCATTGCTGAACAGGTACGAACCCACTGCGTAAATATCCACGGGCACGCTCAGCTTCTCGAACTTGCGGATCTTCTCGGGATTGAATCCGCCGGATACCACGATCTTGACGCTGTGACAAAATTCCTTCGCCGCTTCCTTCCAGGACTGGGGCAGGTCCCAACGTTCCCAGGCCGAATCCAACGCCGAGCGGACATTGAACACCAGACGAGGGTTGACTCCCAGATCAAGCGCCGGGTCTCCGAGCGGCTGAACGGAAACATCGCGCAGGCTGCCGCTGGTATCGAGGCGCACACCGTATAGTTTATATTTTTCCGCTTCTTCAGAATTTCCAGCATCGATCAACTCGCGATACTTGGTGAACATATCCCCCAGCACGCGCAGCGAATCACGCACCGAGTCATTGTTGAAATCCACCAACGCGATCCGCGGAATTCGCGCAGGCAGAATATGTGAGAACTGCATCATCGCCTCGGCCGTATCCCCAAGGAAGGAAGCAATGGCTGCGTGAGCCACCGTCCCACCGCCCGCGCCGCCCCACCAATCGCCCTGCGCATCGGTGGAAACGAAAGCGCCTAGTTCCTGGGCGTGATCCTTGTTGAAGCGCAATAGGGCAATGTTGTAGGCATATCCATCCGCCGCCTGCACCTCATGCACATCGAAGCGCGCCGGGAAGAACAACACCGGCTTGCCTTTGGCGGCCACCAGCGTTTCATAGACGTTCGTTGCCACCCGGCTCGAGCGCGTTAGAATGCCCAAAGTAGGCGTTTCAAGCAGCGCAAAATCCCGGTACCGTCCGCGCACCTTGATGACCGGTTGGATCTTGCCCGGGTCGCCATCATACTTGACCGTTGTGCCATCATCAACTGCCCATACTTCGATCTTGTCTGATGTGTCCACGAACTTCTCGCCATCAAAATAGCCGGTGCAATGTTTGAGCATCGCCAGGGATTTATCCACACCCACGACGGTGGTCTTGCCCATGCGGCGTGTGAACCACTGCATCTCCACTTCGATATCTCCCACCGCGATCTGCTCCGGTGAAATTCCCTCCGGCAGGTTGTGGTGGTTGCCGGAATAGACATAGCCCTCCTTTGACAGGGCCGTTAACATGCGGTTGATGTTCTCGAAATATTTATCCGAATACCAACCGCGGCGCATACGGTCAATATCCAATTTAAAAGTCTCATTCGTAAGTCGTTTAACGTCAAAAATAGACATGTTCATTCCTTTGGAAAATCAATAAATTGGGGTGGGATATTCTGCGCTAGATAATGCTCCGGCTCAGGCGAATAGAATTCGATTCCGGCCCGGTACGCCTCTGCCGCGCGCACCACCAGTAAACGAACATCTTCTGTACGGCGACTGCCCACATTCAGGGCGCGTTCGGTATTTCCGGAAAGATGAACATATTGACGTTTCATCGAACGCAGACCTTCCCTACGGATACCCCGCTCAGCCTGCAGCGTAGTTCCATGATATAGGACCTCCGGCGGGGCAACAGGTTCATAGATCACAGGCTCCACTTTACTATGGCCGTACAAGGCGCGGATGCGTCCATCTTTCAATTCAAAGCGTTTCTTGCCATCCAATTCCCCATTCAAGACCTTGCGCCAGTCTTCTTCGCTATAAACATCTGTGGATTTCTCTACAACGATACGCTTCAGGTCTTCAAAATCAACAAACCCTTGCGAATCCAAATGCAATCCAAAGTCATTCGCCCGATGGCGCAGCGTTAAAGACACAAACTTGGAGAGTCTCGTAAGATTGGGCATTTTATCTCACTTCATCCACTGCTCGGACGATATGCATCCCCGCCTGAGCAAACCAGGCATACGCCTCATTCGCCGCCTCAGTATGATCCACAACCCCGGGCACGACCACCGCTGACGAACAATCCTCCAGCAGGTAGACTTTCTTCGTCAGTTCAGGGTCGGTCGCCAAAATATCATCGAGCAGGTCTTGTACTGTCCATGCCACACAGTGACTCCTGGCCTGCCCGGCGATGTAGAGCTTATCCACTTCTTGCAAATGCTGAATGAACTGCGTATCGTGTATGCCAAGCACCTCACCCATCGGGCCCGCCAACACTTCAGGGCCCACCACCGAGTAATTTTCGGTGAATGGTTTGTCGCCTTTGATGGCGAAAAATGGCTGGTCTACCCGCGCATGAGAATGGAAGAAGACGGCTTCCTCCACAGCGGGGACGAAGGCATGACCAATGCCACCGAGCATGGCGTGATACGGCCAGATGGTCAGCGCGTATTTACCGGTCTTCTTGAGAGTCTCTGCATAATGAAGCACCATCTGATGACCGTATTCGGGCGCAATGTTGAACTGGGACGCAAGCGCGGGGTTGAACTTCCACTTGCCAGATCGCACTTCATCCACATGAATGTCGGTGTATGGAGCGGGATGATTCCCTTCTGCATCGATAAAAAAGATGGGATGGAAGATCTGCTGTGACATATGCGTATCCATCGTGGCGATGATATGGGTCAACTTGTCGAGGTTGCGGTAAATGAATTGGCACAAGCGGATGTTATCTTCCACGGCGCCGTTTCCGCTGCGTCCGCCGACAAAGAGTTCAAAGCCGGGCATACAGAACGTATTTTGCACGTCGATCAGCATCAGGGAGATACGCTCATTGGAAGTTGCAGCAGGCTTGAGGTCATGTTGAAGCGCGAACGCTCGGGCTTGCTCGGCGCGAGCGGCGTAATCCACTTTCCAAATTTCACCCACGCGGGCCGCATCAAAAAATTCGGGGATTGGGAGTTGAGACATAGTCATCTCCTAAAGGAAAACGATCTCTTTTGTTTTGAACCGATACAACATGGCGGGACGATGTGCCCCGGCGATATCTTTTTTACCGGTCTCTTTAAGCAGTCCGGTAGCAAGCATGCGCTTGCGAAAATTGCGCTTGTCGAGTTTGTCGTTGATGATGCATTCGTACATGCTTTGTAATTCCGAGAGACGGAAGTGCCTGGGCATCAGCCCATGGACGATGTTGCTGTAACTGACCTTGGCACGCAAGCGTGTGACGGCGTAACTGACGATCAATTTATGGTCAAAAGCAAGGTTGGGAAGATGATCAACAGGTAGCCAGGTGAGGCCGGTGACTTTATCCGATCCGGGCTGGGGCAAACTTTGCCATGGAATGAGGGCTATATAGGCCACGGTAATGACGCGCGAACGCGGGTCACGTTCCGGTTGGCCAAAGGTGTAAAGCTGCTCCATATAAACATCACTCACACCTGTTTTTTCGATCAGAACGCGTTGAACCGCACTATCCAGCGACTCACCCACTTTGATAAACCCGCCCGGCAGGGACCAGTCATTACGAAAAGGTTCTTCCGCACGTTTGACCAGCATCACTTTCAATCTATTTTCATTGACCGTGAACAAGACCAGGTCCACGGTCACGCCGGGAGATTCAAAACCTTCATACTTAGTGTTCATGTTACACTTAGTATATTGACCTTTCTCCATCATGTCAAGTTAAAAACATGGGAAAATAAAGATCCGCAGTCAAATGACTGCGGATCTCAAACCTGTCGAAATGAAGATTAAGCCTGGGGCTGTGGAACCGTTTTTGGCGCAGATTGAACCGCAGAACGGGTGAAGAAAAATACGGCCGTGGCAACGTAAACAAAATATCCGATGATCTCCGTCAGGGAGGGGTTGCCATTGTAGCCAAAGAGGGTCACAAGCAATTCCCCGAACACGGACCTTTCGTTGATGATCGCGTTGAAGTCCCAGACATGTTCGATGATGGATGGGATCCAGCCGACCTCGTTGAACTCATGAATGCCATGCGCCACAAGCCCGGCCGCGAAGAGGATGAGCAGGTAACCGGTGATCTGGAAGAAACGCCTGAGGTTCAAACGCGCGGTAGCCGCCAATAAGGACCAGCCCAACAGAATGGATGTGCCCAGGCCCAGCACAACGCCTGCAAGGGTCAGGATGGTATTGGCGGTGAGATTCTCGCTGCTGCCTGCGAAGAAAGCTGCGGCGATAAAGAGCGCCAGTTCCACGCCTTCGCGTACGACCGCAATGAAGGCCAGCCAGAAAATGGCCCGCTTGCCGGTGGTGATCACAGCCTTGTGGACGCCTTCTTCCAGTTCCGATCTGATGTTCTTTGCCTGGCTGCTCATCCAGAAGATCATCCAGGTGAGCACACTGGCGGCCAGGAGCATGGTAACGCCTTCATAGATCTGTTCAGCCTTATCTTCGAGACCCAGACCAAAGAGGGTGAGCAAAACCGCGGTCAGGGCGCTGATAGCTACGGCAGCAAGAACGCCCAGCCAAAGGGCCGGGGCCAGGTCGGTGCGGCGGATCTTCTGAAGTGCGCCGATCACGATGCCGATGATGAGCGCGGCCTCCAGGCCTTCGCGAAGAGAGAGCAAGTAAGAGGGAAGCATTCGATTGTATTTCCTTTGATTACAGATTAGGTCTTAATTGTCGCGATAATAAACGAGGCAGGGATAAGAATCTAGTCCAAGGCTTGATTTGGGTTTTCAACCAGGTTGAAAATTTTGAGAACCTGAAAATAAAAAAAACAGCCCGAAAATAGGCTGTTTTTTTAAAAATTCGGTCTTTACTTCTTCTTCGTGGTGGATTTGTTGCCTTTGGCTACTCTTCGATACGGCGGCATGTTGATCGCCACGACCCGGCATTTTTCAGGGTCGAGCAATTTATTCCACAAGTTAGGGTAACTCAGAGCAAAAGACTCAGGGGGCAATGTAGAGGTAATCACCGTGGGCAAGTGCGCATTATAGCGATAGTTGAGCACACTATAAAGCTTGTCTTCCGCCCACACTGAAGCCGCGCCACTCTCTTTAAGATCATCGAGAATAAG
>DAOQBX010000024.1:0-9990 GCA_035340155.1 Anaerolineales bacterium
ACGCGGACAGATCATCCTCATTTCTGGCGAAGCGGGGATGGGCAAATCACGCATGGCATCGGAAGGCATCCGCATCGCCCATCGCAGCAAGTTGATCGGCTACGGCGGCGTGTGCAAATCGGACGGCGTCAACACACCCTACCTGGTCTGGAACCCGGTCTGGAACGCCTTCTTCGATATTGACCCGGCCCTGCCCCTGCGCAAACAGGTCCGTACCATCGAGAACGAGATCGAATACCGCGTGCCAGAGAATCTGGACGCCATGCCGCTGCTAAGTTCCATCCTTGGCCTGCCGTTGCCGGAGAATGAATTCACCCGCGCGCTGCAGCCGAAGGATCGCAAGAATCAATTGGAGGCGCTTTTGCTCAAATGCCTCGAATCCGCTGCGCGCGAATCGGCGGAGGAGCATGGCGGTCTGTTCTTCGTGCTCGAAGACCTGCATTGGGCCGACCCGGTTTCACTGGACCTGCTGGAACTGATCGCGCGCGCGGTTGAGACTCTGCCCATTTTGTTATTGCTCACGCATCGTCCCCTGGACCTTGAGACGCAGGCTCCTTCATTGAGCCGCATCCAAACCTTGGAGCATTTCACCGAGATCCGCCTGGACGATCTGAACCTGGTCGAGTCCGAGCAGATCATCCGCGCCAAATTGACGCAACTCTTTCCCGGTCAGCGCAAGGATGTATCTCAATCCCTGATCGAACGGATCACCGCGCGCGCGCAAGGCAACCCCTTTTATCTGGAAGAGCTGCTCAACTACCTGCATGACCGCGGTATCGATCCGCGTAACGAAGCCGAACTCAGCTCGCTCGAACTGCCTTCCAGCCTGCACAGCCTGATCCTCAGCCGCATCGACCAATTGACCCCGTCGCAGCAGTTCCTGATCAAAGTGGCAGCCATCATCGGGCGGATCTTCCGCTTCGATGATCTATCCGGCTACTATCCATGGCAGCGCGATTTTGAGAGTCTGCGCGAAGACCTGCAAGCCTCCATCCGCGCAGACCTGATCTCTATGGAAAGCCCCGAGCCGGAGCTGGTCTGCCTCTTCCGGCATCTGGTCATCCATGAGGTTGGGTATGAGAACATTGCCTTTACCACACGGGTGCAACTACATGGGTTGTATGCCCGTTATCTTGAAAAGACCTATCCCGAGCGGATCAATCAACTCGCGCCGCAACTGGCACATCATTTTGAGATGGCCCAAATCAAGGACAAAGCGGTGACCTATCTCATCCAATCCGGTGAGCAGGCTGCTGCCAATTATGCGAACGATGAATCTTTATCCTATTTCAACCGCGCACTAAAGTGGTTGATCGATGACGAGAGCAGCCGCGCGTATTTCGACATCTTATGGAAACGCGAGCGCGTGTATGACCTGCTCGGCCAGCGTACTGAACAACGGCAGGATCTGGCGACCCTGACCCGCCTCGCCGGTTTGTTCGATGACTCTTCGAACCTGCGCACGCAACTCTTTATTCGTCAGGCACGGATGGAGATCGACTTTGGGGATTATGCCGCCGCAAAGATGCGTACCCAATCTGCCATCCAGGAATTGACCGGGCATCCGCAAACCATCGAAGAATCTCCCGATCTATTGGTGGATACCTTGCTGTTGGAGGCCCGCACCATGTTTCTGACCGGCCAGGCCGTGGCCGCGAAACCGCAACTGGATGAGGCCTTGAGCCTGTCGCGGACCTATCAGTACGTGCGTGGTGAATACAATGCACTTGCCAATCTGGGTCTGTGGCACTGGTACAAAAGCGAGAACACCGCCGCGGCTGACCTGTTGAAACAATCGTTGGAACTGATCCGCCGGGCCGGGGATGTGCGCCGGGAGGTGGAGATCCTCAATAACCTTGGCATCGTCACCAAGGACATGTACAAGTTTAACGAGGCCATTGCCCATTACGAGAACGCCCAGCGCATCGCCAAAAAGATCGGCGACCGCTCCAATGAAGCCAGTCTGTTGACCAACATGGGGCGCGCCAGCCTTGTCTCCTGCAATTACATGGAAGCGGAGTCGTATTGCGCGCGTGCGGCAGCGCTGGCTGCCGAGATCAATGAGGCCACAGTGCAAAGCCTTGCGCTTCATAATCGCAGCGAAGCCCTGCGGGAGTTGGGACAATTCGACCTGGCGCAGGAAGTGGCGGAAGAGTCTTTGAAGTTGGTGCGCGCATCGGGGTATAAGGTCGGCGAGGCGAACACGTTGGAGAACCTTGCCATGATCGAGTTGGCGCGGGGAGATCATGCCCGCGCCCTGACCCATGCCGAAAAGGCGCTGACCATTACGCGCGAGATATCATCGCGCCGGGTGGAGGCCAGTGTGCTCACTCGCATCGGGTACATCCGCCTGGGGTTGGGGCAGCTGACTGAAGCCGAGTCTTCACTGAACGAGGCCCGCACCATCGAGCGCGAGGTGGACGAACCCATCCTCCGGTTGGAGATTCAGGCCGGGTTGGTGCGATCCGCTTTGGCACGGGGAGGAAGCGCGGATCTTGATTCTGCCCGAACGTCGTCTCAACTTCTGATGGATGAACTTCTTCAGGAACCGCCCACAGAGCAATCCCATGTTCTGCCGTTGGGGTTATTTCTCATAACGATCCGTGTGCTGCGCATGGATAAAAACCCGAACGCTAGCAAGTTGATCGCGCGCGCCGGTTTGGAATTGCGTGCCCGCAGCGAACGCATCTCGAATGAAGACTTTTGTGCCAGTTATGTTGACCTTCCTGAACATCGTGAAATTCTTGCTTTAGCCAAAGGAGACTCGCAGCCATGAAGAAGAACGTTCAGTACAGTGCCAAATTGAAACTCGAGACCGGTACGCATACGGCGCGCATCACCCATCTGCGGGTGACGCCGGATGGCAGAACGCTTGTCACCTCCGGGGTGGATAAAACCATCCGCTTGTGGGATGTGGAGACGAAAAAACAGACCGGCATGTTGCTCGGTCAAATCGGCGATGGGGGGCAGGGCAAGATCCACACGATTGCCTTGAGCCGGGATGGAAGGCACCTCGTTACGCTATCCTGGGTCTACCCGACCTATGAACAGGACCCGACCCAGCGGGAAACGGATCTGCGCGTGTACGAACTTTCGACTGGAAATCTTCAGGCCGGGTTCCGCCATCCGGGTACGCTTCAAGACCTGGACTTCAGCCCGGATGGCCGCTACCTGGCCTTATCCGGCCACCATAATGCGACCCAGCGCGGGACGGCCATGTTCTTCGAGTCGAAGACTCTCATGAGCGGGTTCGGGAAACTGCCCGCGCCGCTGGCTTCGGAATTTCTCTACGAAGCGAACCGCGAGCCCATGCCCACCTATGTCCGTTTTGTTCCTGAAAAGCGCGCCAAGGATGGTTCCTATCGTGTGATCACATCAGCCTGGGAACATTGGCGGCCCGGTGCGCCGGAATATTCGGGTCGCTTGTTCTCGTTTTCCTTCTCGGCAGCGAAGGGCTTGGTCAAGTCTTTCGAACGTGAACTGGAAGACCAGACGGCTCCCAATGCAATGGCGGTCAGCAGTCAATTTGTGGTGATCGTTCCTGAAGATCTCGATGCTGAGATCAATAAGAAGTTCTATTGCTATGGCTTCGACGGTCAATTGGTCAATTCGGTCGACTCGGAAACACCCCCATCCAGCCCGGCTTTTTCGCCGGATGGCAACCAGATCATCCTCGGTCAGCGCTCCGATGGCACCCTGGTGCAGGTCAAGGTATATGATGTGGCCCTTGGGCGTTTTGCCCTGCGAAGCACCTATTTCGGTCACGACTCTGAAGTGTTGGGCACAACCTTGTTGAGCGACGGCACCGCCGTCAGCGCGGGCGGCGACCAGAATGCCATCCATTTTTGGAGCACGAAACACATGGAAGGCGAACTGCTGGCGGAGAGCAAAGGTCTGGGGCGCGTCATCCATGTGGTGGGCATCAGCATGGATGAAAAGATCGGCTTTGGAACCCGCGACAACCTGCGGTTGAAAGATGGCCGCATGGTGCTGCAACGCGCCTTCGACTTGAAGACCATGGCGCTCAAGTCCTTTCCGTTTGGCGAGTCCACCGAGTTCCAGCGCGCCCAAAAGACCTTTGGCGGACAGACTGTGGAATTCTCGGAAGATTCGAACTGGAACCTGCGCGTCATGCCCGAAATGAATTACCTGACCCTGCCCAGTGGGGAGTGGTACAACGTGTCCACTTTTGGTTTTACCGAAAAGGGTACCGTGGTGGCCGGCTCGCAGGATGGAAAAGTACGTGCTGCGCCGCTCCGCCCGGAAGGGTATCACCAAATGTCGGGGCGGGTGCTGGTTGGGCATGAGGCCTCGGTCCTCGACCACGCTTCGGCCGGGCGGTGGCTGGTTACGGCCGGGGCGGATCAGGTGATGCGCCTTTGGTTTTTAAAGGATGTGGAGAATGATACCGGGGAGCATCTCTATCCTGCCTTGAATCTCTTTGTCGGCTCGGACGATGAGTGGGTGATCTGGAGCAGGAGCGGCTATTACAACTCCAGCCAGGATGGTGATATGCGCTTCGGGTATCACCTGAATCGCGGTCTCGAAATGGAAGCGGTCTTCATTCCCAGCGACCGCTTAAGCAAGACCTTTTACCGGCCGGATATTATTCAGGCCATCATCGAGCATGGCAGCGAAGAACGCGCATTTGAAGCGATGGCAGCGCAAGGGATTCAGATCGAAAGGCCCGACCTGATCAATACCCTGCCGCCCATCGTGGAGTTGCTCAAAGGCGGGGTGAAGCAGACTGCCACAGAAGTGGCCTTCCGCTTTGCAGTGCAGAACCTGAGCCCGAAGAATCCCGTCCGCCGTGTGTGGGTCGTTCAGAATGAGCGCTTTGTCTGGGAGGCGGACAAGATCGCCACGAATTTTAAAGTGACAGTCCGTTTGCAGCCCGGTAAGAATATCTTCAAGATCCTGGCAGAGAATGGAACGGCGAAGTCCATTCCGATCTGTTTTGAGATCAAAGGGCCCGATCTGAAACCGGTTCGCAAACCTGCTTTGGGCGGATTGGGGATTCCCATTACTGGCGGTGGCAGCACTCGCGGGGCCCCGCCCACAGCGGAGGAGGCAGCGCGTTCACAAGCCAACACATTGATGAATGCTCAAGAGAACGGGACGCTCTTCCTGCTTGCGGTGGGGGTTTCCAAACTCAAGAACGAGACCGATGATTTCAAGTCTCTGACCTATGCCGACGACGATGCCATCAGCATCTATAATGCTTTTGGCCGTTCGAAGTTCACCGCTGCACTGGAGAAAAAAGGAGCCTTTAAGAACGCCGCCTTCGAAAGCGTGGAAGCGACTGTACTACTTAACGAAGATGCGACCAAGGCTGCCATTTTTGCAGCATTGGAAAAGATCTGCCAAAAGATCAAGAAGCGCAGCACATCTAAAAAACCGAAGCGGGATGTGTTGATGGTGTTTTTGTCAGGACATGGCGTCCGCCGGAGTGACACGTTCGAACGTGAATTGTATTTCTGGTGCTACGACCTCTTGAAAACCAGCACCCGCGCTACGGGGTTGTCTTTCATTGAACTTGGTGAGAAGATCACCGCTCTGCCAGTGGAGGTGATCCTTGCGACGGACGCCTGTCACTCTGGCATGGCGGGGAGCGATGCCGTCCGCGGGGTGGACCCAAATGAATTGGCCAAGCGCATCTATGCCATCAACGAACGCGGCATCTACATCCTTAATGCGGCCCGCAGCGAGGAGTTCGCCCGCGAACACCCAGCCATCGGACACGGGGTCTTCACCAAGGCCATTCTCGAATCGCTTGAGTTCGAGGCCGACTTCAGTATGTTGAGCATCATGGCTTCCGTGCAGCGCAGGGTGCTGCATTACACCAATGGCATCCAGACACCTGTTTTCCGCATGTATGGTGACTTGCTGCCTTTGGTTATTTATGAAAAGTAGATGCAGAAAGGGATTGAATCCTTTTTGTTTTATGGTATTCTAGTTTAAGATTTTTTCCAATTCTTTCACTGTGAGGAGAAAACATGGCTACGACCACAAAAAAGAAGAAGACTGCCCCAAAGAAAAGCAAGTCCAGGAAGGCCGTTGCGAAGAAGAGCGCTCCCAAAAAGAAAAGTGCTCTCAAAGCCGGCACCACTCGAAAAAGCACAGTAAAGAAATCCAAACCGAAGAGCACACCGAAATCCAGTAAGCCAAAGAAGAGTACCCCTAAAAAATCTACACCTAAAAAGAGCGTTGCCAAAAAGAGTACGCCGAAGAAAACCACCAAGGCTCCGGCGGGCTCCGGTGGTGTATTGATCTTTGGCCAGGAAGGCGATGACAAGGGGGGCGGCGACTCCACGAAACGTGGCGGTGGCGATTCCACCAAAGGCGGCGGTGACTCGACCAAGGGTGGTGGCGATTCCACCAAAGGTGGTGGTGACTCCACCAAAGGCGGAGGAGATTCGACAAAAGGTGGTGGCGATTCCACCAAGGGCGGCGGCGACGCCAGCAACTAAGCATCGATAGAGAATATGAATGCCCCGAGGTTTCCTCGGGGCATTTTTGTCAGTTTTTACTGGTTGCTTCCTTCAATCGCTGACATAGAATACGCATCAATGCCAAACCGATTTCAGGGCGTTCGTGCAGGATGCCCTCAAACTGTTTACGGTCGAGGCACAAGACCCGTACAGAGCCGACCGCCACCAAAGTGGCGATGCGCGGCTCGCGGCTGATGATCGCCATCTCGCCAACATAATCACCTGCTATGCGTCTTGCAATCTCACGCGAAGCGGGCTGACCATCCGAATCAATTCGCACGCTGACATCGCCGGAGACGATGATGTACATCTCGTCGCCGGTTTCGCCCTGACGCACGATCGTATCGCCGTCTGAATAAACCGCTTCAACAGTGATCGCCGCCACTTGTTTTAAATCGGCGGGGGCAAGGTCTGCAAACAGCGGTACGCGCCGCAGAAAAAGAATACGTTCCATGACCGGCAGAGTGGCAAGGGCATCCATAGATTCAACTCCTGTTAAAACTTTCATGGCAATCGAGCGGACAATGGGGTCTGCATCATTCGCAGCCAGCGCCTCGACCAAAGAACGGATATCGCTGCCGGCAGAACCAGCGCCTGCCAGCACGGCACACGCCCGCAGCCAAGGCGATGGATCATTCAACAAGGATGACAGCCAGTCAGCGGGCAGGGGGGATCGAACCGCTTCACCCGCCTCCCAGATGTGCAACAACGGTCTGACAATTTGTGCCTCGCCGATGGATTCAAGAACTTCCAGCGCATTGGCGCGTTGGGAAGGATCATGGCTCTGCAAATTCGACAATGCCACATGGATCTCGCTACGACCCTTCAAGAGTCCCACCGCGTGCAGGGCATGGATGGCATCCTGCTTAGTTTGATGAGTAAGCGAATCGACCAGCAATCGCATCCTGTCATCCGGTGGCGAGGCGAGTCCCTTCACGATGCGGAAATATCGGGCGGCGGCGTGTGACTTATTCTCTGCGTATGCGCGCAGAAGGCTGTTGTCTTTTTGAAGGGGGGAGGCTTCGAGCGCGGTCAGTGCACCATCTTCGCATTCAGGTTTGGAAAGCGCGTCCATTAGTGATGAAAGGGCGGCGCTTCCATGGAGCGCGATGGCTTCGGCAAGAGACTTACGCACCGAGGAGTTGGAGTCGTTCAAGTGTTGGACGAGGACACCCAACGCCTGGGGATCATGGAGCGACGCAAGGGTTGCCGCGGCGGCTTTCCGGACAGATGGGTCGGCATCTTCAAGCGCATTGACTGCGGCGGCAAATGCCGAAGGGTCTTTGCATTCGCCCAATCCGCTTAATGCATGGATGCGCGCTTCGGGTTCAGCGCTGGTTGCCATTTCATGAAGCACTGTACGGGCTTTCGCCTGTCCATTTGCGGATAATAGAATTGAGGCGGCGCGGGCACGGACGGAAAAGTCTGCATCAGCGAGCAATGGCTCAAGTGTTGCTGTTTCCGTTTGGCTGGCAAATTCCCGGAGGGCACCCAAGGCTTGAAAGCGCACTTCAGGCTCCGGGTCGGAGAGAGAGGCGGATATCTTTTGGAGGCTGGAGGAATCGCGGAGACGAGTCAAGCCGCGCAGGGCGGATATCCGAACCGCTGCATCGGTATCATCCAGCGCTTTGACCAGACCCGTCCGCGCTTCAGGGATCGAAAGGTGACCGAGGATGTCGGTGGATGCACGCCGAATGGAAACATCGGGGTCGTCTGCGCCTTGCAGTACTACAGCAACGGCTGCGGCATCTGTGTGGAATCCGCCGAAGGGCTGTTCTTCACTGAAAAAGATCTGCGGCTGCCCCTCGCGCAGGGCATCGACAAGTGAAAGCCCATAGGCTTTACTGGCGCGCCAGATTACATAAACCAAGGCTGCGGCAGAAAAAAGGGCGACGATATTTAGTTGCTGCGAATTCAAGGCGCGGTCGCCAAGGAATAAAAGCAAGCCCGCAGCGAAAACACCCAACTGTTCGGGCGCGCCGCCAATGAAGGTGCGCACCTGGTCGCGTTGATTGGCGGGCACCACATTGAAAAGAGTTTGCCATGCGGTTCCTGCAATGCCTTGCATCCAGACCATTTGCAAAAAGCGCACAGACACCAAGGCGGGGAAGGGCGCAAAAAAGGACAATACGCCAAACCCCAGCAAATAAATGACGGGGAAGAGCAGCAACATGGGCATGATGCCAAAGCGGGCAAACAGACGATTGGCAAGGAATAACGAAACGATCAAGGCGATGATCGTGTTGATGCTTTGGAATAGACCGAGGAACCCTGCAAGTTGGTCTGCGCTGGGGAACCGGGCGCTGGCGCCGCGTGAGAATTGCAGGTCCAGGAAGAAGTAGCACAGTGAAAATAAAAAGGCGCTGTACGCTACCCATTGCATGATGGATGAACGGCGCACGAATTGATATCCGCGCTGCATTTCCGTGAGGATGTTTGCATTACCGGCGCGGGAGGATGTTTCGGGCACAGCACCGCCAACCAGCGTGCGGCCAAGGTAAAAGCAGAGGAGGAATACGCCAGCCCATAGCAGTACGAGAGTTTCAGAATGAAGCCTGCCCGCCAGGGGTGGGGTTAAAAAACCGCCGAGCACAGCGCCTAAAATACCGCCCGCGCTAAACAAGGGGAACAGGCGTTTTGCCTGGCGCGTATCACAAGCCGCGCCAGCCAGCCCCCAGACCCATACTCCCTGTAAACTTCCAATGACGTTCATACCCAGCCACATGACGGCGAAGATCCATTTAATCCCCAGACCCAATGTTATCCATCCCGCAAGCAATACCATGCCAAGGATGACAGGCAGGTAGGTGAAGAGATGTTTTTTTGAAAACCGTCCCATGATGATGGTGATTCCCATCGAAGTCATGAAGGTCAACGTCCCCAAAAGCATATACATGACCGGCAGAGACTCCACACCGAAACGGTTGAAGAACAAAGCCGAGACGGCATTCCCTCCAAGCGCACTGCCGGCGGAGGTGAGCAGCATCAACCCGACCAGCAATGTGGACATGCGTTCTTCGCCTGGGTTGATTTTGAAGATCTCTAAAATTCGTTTCATACAAAACCTGTTCCGTTCGAGGCACGGGCGTATCAGAGGTATTTTACTTTCAAATGTGGATTAGAATACTCCAAATAAGTCAGACCGGTTCGTTTTGGAGATTGGTCATGAGCGGATTGCACTCAGGAACGGTCACATTCCTATTCACCGATATAGAGGGGTCTACAAGGCTTTGGGAAGAGCATCCCGAAGCGATGAAAACCGCGCTGGCGAAACATGATTCGGTTCTAAGGGAATCCATTGAATCAAGTCACGGGCAAATCATCAAAACAACAGGAGATGGCGTCCATGCGGTCTTCGAAACTGCCATCGACTCCATCCGCGCATCCATTGCCGCACAAAGCGGGTTTCAGACCCCGGAGTTCTTAAATAAATCCGGGGTCTTGTTGCGCGTCCGCATGGGCATTCACACCGGCGAAGCCGAATTGCGCGACGGCGATT
>DAOQBX010000025.1:0-9729 GCA_035340155.1 Anaerolineales bacterium
TGACCAGCACCTTTCCCCGGTATATTCCATCCCCGATGGTACGGAACTGTACCAGATCACGAATTCCTATGCGGCCTTCTCCCCGGACGGTACGATGATCGCCGCTTCTGTAGACCATAACCAGATCCAATTCTACGATGCGGAGACCGGCGCGGAGATCGGCCGTGTGACCAGTCAGTATCCCAACCGATACGGCTTCCAGTTGCTGTATTTCTCTGAAGACGGGAGATCGTTGATCGCTGTTTCGACCAACGGCACGATCAGCATTTGGGGGGTACCGTGAGTGGTAATTGGTGATTGGAGATCGCTTAACGCAAGGGCGCCGGGAGATAAAGCCTTTCCTTTGCGCCTTTGCGTTAGGGTTGTAGGTGTGGGTAATTGGTTGTTTACTTTGAAGGAGGGAATCCGTATAATATTTAAAGTGTGGTCCGCCGAACCTTTCGGTATATGACCCCTGCGGGAGGATGGGATGAACGTTGCAGGCTAACGCATAGGTGGAGTTCACCACAAAACCAGAGTTTCTCTGCATATCGCCTGCCGGGCGACGACGATCTAGCACTCTGCATTTCATAACCATATGAGGAGAATATGTTATGAATAAGCCAAAGAACCCAAAATCTTTATACCAAGTTGCGGCCTATGGGGGCGGTATGTTATTGATCGTATTTATCGTCCTGAGCCTGCTTCCGATCCGTGTAAGGGCAACTGCACAAAGTCCCCAGCAAAATACTCTCAGTCCGTGGGTCTTGCAATGGAAGGATGAATTTAACGCCACAACGCGGTCCGGGGTCTCCACGAAATGGATATATGACACGGGCACCCAATATCCCTGGCCCAACTGTCCATCCAATTGGGGAACCGGCGAAGAGGAAACCGCCACCCAAAGCCTGTCCAACGTCTACCAAAATGGAGCCGGGAAGCTTGTCATCAAGGCCGTCCGCAGGCCGGATGGAAAGTGGTATTCAGGCCGTATTGAAACGAAAAGGCTCAACTTCCAGGCGCCTGCAGGCGGGGCCATGGCAGTGGAAGCCAGAATACAGGTACCGCAGTTCTCGAACAATGAGGAGGCGCAGGGATACTGGCCTGCCTTATGGATGCTGGGAGCGCCCTTCCGCGCCAATCAGAATTGCACACTTTGGCCGGGGGTGGGTGAGATCGATATCATGGAGAATCGCAGTAATGAAAGCATTACGCATGTTACGCTCCACTGCGATATGGCGCCCGGAGGCGAGTGCAATGAATTCTCCGGCGTTGGCGGCGTGACGAATATGGACCGGGGGCCTTTCCATGTGTACCGGGTGGAGTTGGATAAAAGTGTTTCACCGCAAGAGATCCGCTGGTATTTGGACGGCCAGAAATTCTTTACGATAACATCCAGCCAGTTTTCAGCGGAGGTCTGGGATGCCGCGACCCATCACGGCTTTTTCATCCTCCTGGATATGGCAATGGGTGGAGGTTTCCCCGGAGGCTCCACCCCCGGCACCAGATCGGGGGGACGGATGCTGGTGGATTACGTCAGAGTCTATTATGCAAATCCAACACCTTAAGAGGCCAGACAGGAAGGAAGAACGAAAGATGGAAAAGCGGACTAGCAGAACATATACCTGAGGTGGGGGTGCACGAGTATTCCAAGCCTTGTTTTCTGTCATGAGAATAAGGTGGCATCCTCTATGAGGAGGGTGGTGTCAACCATTAGGTAGTTTTAAGATCAGGGATACATCATGAAACCTGAATATGCTTCAATAATAGGCGTATTAGTTGGCGCACTCATTCCGGCGATCGCTACTATTATCGTTGCCAAAATTCAGAGGCAACCAAAAGAAGGAAGCGATCCAGCACCTACAATCGTTGTAGTCGGTGCTTATGAGCGCCCTCCTAAAAAACAAAGCCTCTGGTTTCGAAGCGTTTTATTTGTTGTAGGTATAGCAGGAGCATTGGTCGGCGGGTATATAGGCTACCTGGTAAGCGTTAGGTATGGTCCCACTACGTCAATAACTGATGATTCGATCCCAGTGACTACTCCCGTCGTTTGTTCATTTTCCTCAGAATTATCTGCGCGACATGCCTTCCCCCCCGGTACCCTGACGGGCGTTATCACATCCCCAAGCCATTGTGAAACCGGCCTTTTATCCAGTATCTACTCGCCCATTACAGTGGAGGGGAATGTAGGAAAACTTCCATTCAATACATATGCCTGGCTATTTGTTTACGCTCCTGACGGTAAATATTACCCGCAATGCAATGATGGTCCTGCAAATAAGTCAAATTGCACTTTGAGCGGCGAATGGTCCATGCGAACCTATCTTGGTGATGAATGTAAATCGTATTTTCTGGTGCTTGTGTCTACCGACAGTGAAGGAGAAAGATTCCTTCTTGGCACCATGGACCAATGGGAAACAAATAAAAGTTACACCGGGTTAAGAGGGGATGAATTAAAACCTTATGAAATCCAAGAACTGTATAGCGTCCAAGTCGAGACGGGAAATTGCGCAACAGAGACTCCCACTCCGTAGTGATAGGTAACAAGGAGGTAAAGAGCATAACAAGGCTGTAAATTCGGTTTTTGACGGCTCAAAATAAACAAGGTTGAATAACTAGAGGAGATCTATATGTATAAAAAAACGTTTTTTGTTGCAGTCTCGACTTTCTTGATGATCTTTTTGCTTATGGGATGCACGACAACGCCCACCTCAGTAGCCACGGATGCCCCAGCCGATGTCTCTACGGATGCCCCTGCTAAATCTCAAATCATATACAAGGGCACCTCATTAACCCAGGGATATGATATGGGCGTTGATACATCGGGTCAGCTCCGTAATTGGGTCACTGACATGCATGACTCTATGTGTATGAATTACCCAGGCAACCAAGGGTGGGGCGCCGTATTCATTACGTTTGGAAAGTCCGTTCCTGTCGACCAACGCCAGACACAGGATTTATCCACTTATAAGACCCTGAGCATGGAACTAAAAGGTGAAAATGGCGGTGAGTATCTATCGATCGGCCTTAAAGACAAGACGGACCCGGATGACGGAAGTGAAAGAAAGTATAGCGTTACAGTAACGAACGACTGGAAAGCTTATACTTTTCCTTTATCGGATTTTGACACGGCCGATGCGACTCAGCTGTATGTGGTCACCGAATTTGTGTTCGAGCCTGATACACCAGCAGAAAATGTGTGTTTTCGGAATATTGAGTATTTGCCGTAGGGAAATGGGTCGCCATCCAAACTACGACATGCCAGGGCTGATGGAGATGGGGGCGTTGTTGCGGGTTTGGATTTGACATTGCGTGTCGGAATATACCCAGACCTGGCATGTCTTCTATGCAAAATGAAATGAAGTGGGGAGGTGGCTCGGAAGACCTGTCAGGTTTGGAATAAGACGGTCCATGCGGATAAAGCGCGGGTGGGGCTTGTATATTGCAGTGACTTAATGGACAATAATAGCATATGGATCTTGATAACCCTGTCATCCAGCTTTGCATGGAAGGCACCCGGGCGGAATTCCTGGGGCAAATTGAGCAGGCTCGTGCCCTATACCGAAAAGCATGGGAATCTGTTCAGAGTGACTATGACGGTTGTATTGCCGCTCATTATGTGGCACGCCATCAAGAGGATCACCGGGAAAGGCTTTATTGGAATCAGGTTGCGCTGGAGAGAGCGAATGCGGTTACCGATGACAGCGTCCGGGAGTTTTACCCGTCGCTTTTTCTGAATATGGGCCAGTCGTATGAACTGCTCGGTAATGCTGAAGAAGCCAGACGCTATTACGGTCTGGCGGCTGAATTGGGTGTTGTCCACCAAATGGATGATCCCCAAGAGACATAAAAGAAGATCCTTGTGTGTCTTGCAAGGAGATCGGAGTTTATCTATGCCAGAATCTGAAAAGATTTCCAAATGGTATTCCAATCCTCTGAATGAACTTGAGAGATATGGAACTTCATTCTCCTGACCTGCCAACCGAGTTCACTTCCGAGCGCCTGTTGTTGCGGCGTTACCGCGAGGAAGATATCCCCACTTATTGGAAAATGTTGCGCAATAATGAGCAGCACTTGCACGAATTCCTACCGCCTTTTTTGAGCGATATGCAAAGCAAAGAAGAGGTCAAGTCCTGGTTTGAGCGCCAGGATGCAGAATGGAATGCCCGGACCCTGTTCATATTCGGGGTCTGGGAGCATGAAACAGGGGTTTATATTGGCGAGAGTTATCTTGCCAACCCAGACTGGGATGCGCCCAGGATCGAAGTCGGTTACTTTCTCGTCAAGGAGTTTACAGGAAGGGGATATGCAACTGAGGCCGCAATGGCTGCGGTCCGATATGCCTTTGAGAATCTGAAGGTCCTGCGTATCGATCTACGGTGTGCCGCCGATAATACCGCCAGCATCCGGGTGGCGAAGCGTTGCGGATTTACGCAGGAGGGGTGCTTCCGCCAGCATCATCGAAAGAAAGATGGTACGCTTGTTGATATGCTTTGGTATGGGTTGCTTCTCTCGGAATGGCAAGCCATGCAACTTCCATGATGCCATGACGGCGAATCGTAGAGACTAGAGACAGGCCGCTGCTGTGTCTGTATATCCACAGACCTGCCAGGTCTTGAAGGGGTGGAAGATTAAGCGTTAAGGACGGAATTTGATTGTTACAGTATGATAGCGCACAAATGGATATCCCTTCCATCCTCGGTACATTTGGAACCATGCTCGGACTGGTTCGCGCGATGCCGCAATTCCTGCGACTGTTACGCGCCAGAGAAGCCTTTGGCGTCTCGGTGGATACGGCTGCGACCAGCGCCATCTGCAGTTTTGGCTGGGTGGTCTATGGGACGTTAACGGGTCAGTTCTTCTTCAGCCTTTCCAGCGGCCTGACAGGTCTCATCTTTGCCCTGATCACATTGTTCGCCTTGCGCTTTGGCCGCCGGGTCAGTGAGTTCAGGGTGGCACCGTTCTGGTTCGTGGTTCTGATCCTGGCAGGGGGGCTCGCTGGCAAAAACGGATTGGGCGCGGTTCTGTCCATCAGTGTGCTGGTTGCCAATATCCCCCAACTTTGGCTGGCCTATAAAGAAAGTGACCTGACCGATCTATCCCTGGGGACATGGATGATCTCGACGGTAGAGGGTCTGATCTGGTTGACCTATGCACTGCTCTTGCGGGACGGCGCGATCATCGTATCCGCTTTTTTTCAGGCAATGACCAGCGGGTTGATCGTGGCATTAAAACTGACACGTCAGGCAAAGGCCCAAAGATAAAAAGGGTAGAGAAGACCCCGGTACCACCCATTCCCCCGTTATTACTTTTATGCGCGCGCGGTGTTCCATCCATTAAATTTATCGGTATGGAGAGTACGGCAGGCAATCCGGAAAGGAAAGATCATGGAATTTAATAGGCTCTATCAGGAACTTCAAGCCAGCACCGGGATGATCCGTGCTTTATTGGCCGGGGTGACACAGGCAGAAGCGCGCGTCCAACCGGGTGCGGAGGCCTGGTCGATCCTCGAGGTGGTGTGTCACCTGTACGATGAGGAGCGCGAAGATTTCCGGGAACATCTCGATTTCATCCTGCACCGTCAACACGAGGCCTGGCATGATATCGACCCCGAAGGCTGGGTGACGGAACGCAACTATAATGGGCAGGACCTGGCCGGGATGCAGGAGAAGTTCTTTGCCGAACGAGAGAGGTCCCTGGCGTGGTTGAAAGAATTGACGAACCCGGATTGGGAAAAGACATATACAACAAAGTACCGCACGATCAGCGCGGGTGAGATGCTTGCCTGCTGGGCCGCGCATGACAACCTTCATATCCGTCAACTGGTGGAACTCAGGCGTACCCGGCTGGAGCAGCTCACCAAGCCTGGCGACCTTGGATACGCAGGCGACTGGTAAGTATTATTTATAAAGGAACCCGAACATGAGAAAAATCATTGTGCTGGAACACTTATCTCTGGATGGCGTCTTGCAGGCCCCGGGCGGGCCGGACGAAGACCGCAGCGGCGGCTTCGCTCACGGCGGGTGGATCGCGCCTTACTCCGATGAGATCCTGGGGAAGGCTTTGAGAAAACGTATGAACCTGCCCTTCGACCTGTTGGTGGGGCGCAAGACCTTTGATATTTGGGCGCCGTACTGGCCGCAGCATGGGGAGGCCTGGCCGGGCGTCAACGCGGCGACCAAGTACGTCGCGTCGAACACGCTGACGTCCAGCGAGTGGCAGCCGTCCGTGTTCTTAAGCGGGGACGTTGCCGAAAAAGTCGCCGAGATCAAGCAGCAGCCGGGTCCGGACCTGAACGTTTGGGGAAGCGGGGACTTCCTGCAGACGCTGCTCAAACGGGATCTGGTGGATGAGTTCTGGCTGATGATCTACCCGGTCACGTTGGGCAGGGGGAAACGGTTGTTCGCCGATGGCACCGTCCCCACGGCGTTTAAGGTGACGGAAAGCCAGGTCACCTCGAAAGGCGTGCTGCTTATGACCTATGAACGCACAGGCGCGATCGGGAACTGATCTCCATGATCTTGCCCAAGGTGCGCGATCCGCGCTTCATCACCCTTCGACGCGGGGGGATGCTGACAGACTCTGATCATTCCCTGCTCGCGCTATGGGCGGCGACCTGCGCGGAACACGTCCTGCCTTTGTTCGAGGCCGTGCAGCCAACCGACCCGCGGCCCCGTCAGGCCATTGAACAAGCGCGGGCGTGGGTGCGAGGCGAAGTGAGTATGACTCAGTCCCGGAGTGCGGCTGGTCACGCCATGGCGGCGGCCAGGGTGTTACGGGGAGCGGCAAGAGAGGCGGCCTTTGCAGCCGGACAGGCTGCGGCTGTGGCGCACGTCGCAGCGCATGAATTGGGTGCGGCGGCTTATGCCATCCGTGCTGTGCGGGCCTCTGTTGCGGAGAAAGATCGGGACAGGATGGGTCTCCTCGAGTGTGAGTGGCAGCGCGGACAACTGCCGGAGGCGATCCGCGCCTTGGTGCTGGACGACCAGCGGCTGCGGAACGAGATCTGCTGGTCTGTGTTCGGTTGAACGATCCAGACTGCCATTACAATACAACGATGAAAAACAGATCTGCATTTATATAGCCGCCCGGCACCCTTCGGCTTGAACAAGATCCTGATAGTTGGCGAGGAGGAAACCGTAAAGGCAGCCAAACCCTGCGGGGTCTTTATCGTTAATGGATTCTCTAATACTCCTCTAACACCCCCGTCCTTGACCAAAACTTAACTCAGGCATAAAGTTAAGCCTGCTTAACTAAAAAGAAGGCTTAACTATGACCGATTCCCTCCAAATCTCGAAATCCATGCGTCAATGGGTCGACATGACCACCCACCGCTCCATGCAAGGGCAGGCGCGCTATGTCAAGGCGCTAGGCTTTTCCATGCCGCAGTTCTTCATGCTGATCCAGGTCTTCTACAAGAAGCAGTGCGGCATCTCAGACCTGAGCGGCCACATGGAGATCACCACCGCCGCTGCCAGCCAGATGGTGGAGAAACTGGTGCAGAGCGGGCTGCTCGAGCGCACCGAAGATCCCAACGACCGCCGCGCCAAACAGGTGACGCTCTCGCCCAGGGGCCGCGAGTTGATCGAATCCAGCATCAACGAACGCTTCCGCTGGGTGGATGAACTGGTCGGTTCGTTAAGCGCAAAGGAAAAGAGCGTCGTGGTCGAGGCGCTGGGCATCCTGACCGAAAAAGCAAAGGAACTTGAAAAATAAATCTTATGAGTATTCCATTCTTCCGCAAGGAGCAAGATGAACCATGCTTAAATTGATGCGATATGTCAAACCCTATGGGTGGATGTTGCTGCTATCCATTGCGTTGTTGTTCGCGCAAGCTAACTTCGACCTGACCCTGCCGGACTATCTCTCGCGCATCGTCAATACGGGCATCCAACAGGGCGGCGTGGAAGACGCGCTGCCAGCCGCCATCCGCGCCAGCGAGATGGAGCGCGTGACCCTCTTCATGAGCGCAGAGGATAAAGATGCTGTGCTGGCCGTTTATACGTTGATCGATTCGAACTCCGCCGATTACGGGTCCTACGTTGAGGAATACCCCACCCTGGCAGAGGAACCCATCTACGTCTTGAACCCGATCGAGCAGTCCGAGATCGACCGCTTGAACCCGGTCATGGCTAAAGCGCTGCTGGCGGTCTCCGGTATCGAGAGCGCCCTGGCCGACCCCGCCAAGGCCGCCGAGATGGGCGGCGCCTTCGGCAATTTTGACCTGACCAAACTCCCGCCCGGCATGGATGTATTCACCCTGCTGGCCAAGATGCCCGCCGAGCAGCTGACCCAGATCACCGACCAGATGGATGAGAAGTTCGCCGCATTGGGCGATAGCATGCTGGTGCAGGCTGCCACACGCGTGGTCAAGGATGAGTACAAAGCGCTCGGCATGGATACCGACAAGGTCCAGAACAATTATGTCATGACGGTCGGCGGTTGGATGATCCTGCTGACGCTGGCTTCGGGTATCTGTACCATCATCGTGGGCTATCTCTCCGCCAGGATCGCCGCCGGAATGGCGCGCGACATCCGCCGGGATGTGTTCAAGACGGTCGAGAGTTATTCGAGCACCGAGTTCGACAAGTTCTCGACCGCCTCGCTCATCACCCGCACGACCAACGATGTGACCCAGATCCAGATGGTGGTGATGATGATGGTGCGCATGATGTTCTATGCCCCGCTGATGGGCATCGGCGGCATCATCAAAGTGGTGGCCAAGGATTCGCCGCTCTCCTGGATCATCGGTGTGGCGGTGCTGATGCTGGTCAGCCTGATCGCGATCATCTTCTCCCTGTCGCTGCCCAAGTTCAAACTGATTCAGAAACTGACCGACCGCATCAACCTGGTCTCGCGCGAGAACCTGACCGGTATGATGGTCATCCGCGCCTTTAACATGCAGGAGTTCGAGGAGAAGCGCTTCGACGTCGCCAACCAGGACCTGACCGCTGTAAGCCTGTTCATCAACCGCGTGATGGTGGTGATGATGCCGCTGATGATGCTCATCATGAACGTGATGATGCTGGGGATCATCTGGTTCGGCGCCAGACAGGTGGCCGATGCCAACATGCAGGTCGGCGACATGATGGCCTTCATGCAGTATGCCATGCAGATCGTGATGTCCTTCCTGATGCTCTCGATGATGTTCATCATCATCCCGCGCGCCTCGGTCTCGGCTGACCGCATCCATGAAGTGCTCGCCACCGAACCGCACATCCACGACCCGAAACAGCCGAAGCAGTTCCCGGCCGCGTTCAAGGGAGCGGTGGAATTCAAGAACGTCTCCTTCCGCTACCCCGGTGCGGATACCGATGCGCTGGAGCACATCAGCTTCACCGCGCAGCCGGGCCAGACCACCGCGTTCATCGGTTCGACCGGCGCGGGCAAGTCCACCATCGTCAACCTGATCCCGCGCTTCTATGAAGTGACCGACGGTTCGATCCTGATGGACGGCGTGGACATCCGCGAGGTGACGCAGCACGACCTGCGTGACAAGATCGGGTATGTCCCGCAGAAGAGCGCCCTGTTCTCCGGCACCATTGAGAGCAACCTGCGCTATGCCGAGAAGGACGCCACCCCCGAGCAACTCGCCTCGGCCATTGAGATCGCGCAGGCCAGGGAGTTTGTGGACTCTGTGCCCGAAGGCATGGCCATGGACATCTCGCAGGGCGGCACGAACGTATCCGGCGGACAGAAGCAGCGCCTCTCCATCGCCCGGGCGCTGGTCAAGAAACCGCCGATCTACAT